>JACPZY010000132.1 GCA_016195215.1 Actinomycetota bacterium
AGGCATTAGAGGAGGAATCGCCACTGCAAATAGCTGGTGCTATTAATGCCAATCACGCGTTATTGGCTAAACGGGCTGGATTTCGAGCGGTTTATCTCTCAGGAGGAGGAGTCGCAGCAGGGTCTCTAGGGGTTCCTGATCTTGGAATTACCTCCCTCGAAGATGTCTTAGTCGAAGTGCGACGCATCACTGATGTCTGCGATCTTCCGCTCCTCGTGGATGCCGATACTGGATTTGGTGCTTCAGCCTTTAACATTGGGCGCACGGTGAAATCTCTCATCAAGAGTGGAGCAGCCGCAATGCATATTGAGGATCAAGTTGGTGCCAAGAGATGTGGACACCGGCCAAATAAGGAATTGGTTACCAAAGCCGAGATGGTAGACCGAATTAAAGCTGCAGTAGACGCGCGTACGGAGGAGACCTTCTCAATTATGGCCAGAACTGATGCGCTTGCCGGAGAAGGGGTTGAAGCAACCTTGGATCGAGCCGCCTCATATGTAGATGCCGGTGCAGATATGATCTTCCCCGAGGCTGTCACTGATCTTGGTACTTATAGGAAATTCGCTGATGCGCTAAAGGTGCCAATATTGGCGAATATAACTGAGTTTGGGCTGACTCCGCTTTTCACAGTCGAGGAATTGAGAAGTGCAAAGGTTTCGATGGCCCTCTATCCATTATCCGCCTTTCGGGCCATGAACAAGGCGGCCGAACGTGTCTATGAATCTATTCGGCGAGATGGTTCGCAGAAGGCGGTTGTAGCGGATATGCAGACTCGTGAAGAACTTTATGAGCGAATAGGTTATTACGAATACGAAGCTCTCCTGGATCAGTTTTCGAGCAAAGAGGAGTAGCCCGGGTCACATGGAAATCAAACCCAAGAAATCGGTTGCACTTTCGGGAGTGGTAGCAGGCAACACATCACTCTGCTCTGTCGGCAGGAGCGGAAATGATCTTCACTACCGTGGCTATGACATCAGAGATCTCGCAAGAGAGTGTGAATTTGAAGAAGTGGCATATTTATTGGTTCATGGCGTACTCCCAAACCAAGAGGAATTGACTCATTACAAGGAGAAATTGGTCTCCTTGCGTGGATTGCCTGACTCGGTCAAGACCGTTCTTGAGGCGCTGCCACCCAGCGCGAATCCGATGGACGTACTGCGAACTGGTATTTCGACTCTGGGATGCGACTCACCGGAGAGGGAGCCGCACACAGATTCACAAGCGCGAGATATCGCCGATCGTCTCTTGGCCTGCGCGCCTTCGATGCTCCTGTATTGGTACCACTTTAGCCAGAGCGCTAAACGAATCGATCTTGAGACTCAAGAGGATTCGGTAGGGGGGCATTTCCTTTTTTTACTCCATGGAGTCAGACCAGATCCCTTATGGAAACGGGCGATGCAAACGTCCCTCATTTTGTATGCCGAGCACGAGTTCAATGCCTCGACATTTACTGCTCGAGTGATTGCTGGCACGGGCTCTGATTTATACTCTGCCATCACGGGAGCAATTGGGGCACTGCGTGGCCCCAAGCACGGTGGCGCAAATGAAGTCGCCCTGGAAATTCAAGAGCGATACAAGAATCCAGAGGACGCTGAAGAAGATATTCGCGAGAGAGTTTCAAAGAAACAAGTGATTATTGGATTTGGTCATCCGGTTTACACAATATCTGATCCACGCAATGCAATCATTAAGGAAATCGCCCGAGATCTTTCAGCGCAGGCCTCGTCAACGGAACTCTTTGATATCGCAGAACGAATAGAAAGAGTGATGTGGGAAACCAAGCATATGTTTCCAAATCTCGATTGGTACTCCGCAGTTGCTTATAACAGGATGAAAATTCCAACCTCGTTATTCACCCCACTCTTTGTTATGGCAAGAATTTCTGGTTGGTCAGCTCATATCATTGAACAGCGAAACGATAACAAGATAATTCGCCCAAGTGCCCACTACACGGGTCCTGAAGACCAGGCTTTCCCACCCATAGATAAGCGATAGGTAGAATAACCTTGTCATCAAATATAGGCAGGCTAAGCCCGGAATTTGACAAGGTAATGGTGGATATTGTCGATTACGTGGAGAATTACGAGATTGAGTCGGATTTGGCGTATGAAACGGCATGGAACTGCCTTTTGGACTCCCTTGGGTGCGCTCTGGAGGCTCTCGAGTACGAGGCGTGTACCAAACTTCTGGGACCATTGGTTCCGGAGACAGTGGTTGAAAATGGTGTCAAAGTCCCTGGCACCAACTTCGAACTAGATCCCGTTCAAGGCGCATTCAACATTGGCGCCATGATCCGCTGGTTGGATTTTAACGATACCTGGTTGGCAGCTGAGTGGGGGCACCCTTCTGACAACCTCGGTGCAATTCTGGCGACAGCGGAGTGGCTTTCGAGAAAGGCGCGAGCAATAGATGGTAAGCCACTTCTAATGATTGACGTACTTACAGCGATGATTAAGGCGCATGAGATCCAAGGTTGTATTGCTCTGGAAAATTCATTTAATCGTGTTGGTTTAGATCATGTTCTGCTGGTGAAGGTTGCATCGACAGCTGTTGTGGCGAAAATGATGGGTCTCACGCGCGAAGAGTCTCTCAATGCCCTCTCTCTTGCATGGGTTGATGGACAGGCTCTGCGCACGTACAGGCATTTTCCCAACGCAGGCTCGCGTAAGTCGTGGGCTGCCGGTGATGCGACCTCAAGGGCGGTCCGCCTGGTGCTGATGGCCAAAGTGGGAGAAATGGGTTACCCCTCTGCTCTTACTGCTAAAACGTGGGGGTTTTATGATGTGCTCTTCAAAGGTCAGTCTTTTAGGTTTCAGCGCCCCTACGGCTCCTATGTTATGGAGAATATCCTTTTTAAAGTCTCCTTTCCGGCTGAATTTCATGCGCAGACCGCAGTAGAAGCCGCTATGAAAATCAATGCCCTGATGCAAGAAGTAGGGAAGTCTGCTCGAGATATCAAACGTGTCACGATTCGTACGCATGAAGCGTGCATACGAATTATTGATAAGAAAGGCCCTCTTGGGAATCCAGCCGATCGAGATCACTGCATTCAATATATGGTTGCGGTCCCACTAATTTTCGGAAGGCTCACGGCAAAGGATTATGGGGATGATGTTGCGTCTGATCCACTAATCGATTCTCTTCGAGATAAAATTCGTTGCGAGGAAGATCCACAATTTAGCACCGATTACCATGATCCAAGCAAGCGTTCCATCGCCAACGCACTCACGGTTGAATTTGAGGATGGAACCTCGTTTGATGAGGTACTCGTTGAGTATCCCATCGGGCACGCAAGGCGAAGAGGAGAAGGCATTCCTTTACTAATTGAGAAATACAAGAAGAATCTTGCACGAAGATTTTCGACAATTCAGCAAGCGAAAATTCTGGAATATTCGCTAGATCGGAGAAAGTTGGAGAGCACCAGCGTTGATCTTTTCATGGATCTATTTGTCAGTGGTGATCAATCTCAATGAGCTCATCTGGCTTCGGTTTGGCGACCTGCTCATTTGTTGCCTGACTCATCCGTGCGCGGAGCTTGTTCAGTCTGCCCCCTTGGCGACGGAGACCATGAGTATCAGTCGCCTCGAATTGCAAAGGTTTGAGCTGCTCATGTTGTGTGAGGGTGAAAGCCTGTGCCTCGGAGAGCGGCTCGTGAACTTCCACGAACTCACCATGCGGCAGAAGGACCAGTCGACCCGTCTCTTTGCCGTGTAGGACGAGTTCACGATCGGAGCGCTGAAGGGATAGGCAGAGACGCTTCGTGATAACGAATGCCAGAGGTGGCAGAACAAGGATCCCGATACGACTCATCCACATGATCTGGTTGATGGACAATGAGAAGTGGGTTGCGATGATGTCGTTGCCACCATTGAGAAGTGCGATCATCATGAAGGTAAGCGCCATGACACCGAGCGCGGTACGGTTCGGGACGTTTCGGGGACGATCTAGGAGATGATGCTCTCGTTTGTCGCCAGTCATCCAGCTCTCAATAAATGGGTAGAGCGCCATGCCAGTGAATATGATTCCAGGGAGTATTAATCCCGGAATAAGGATGTTCCACGAAACCGTATGTCCGAAGAGATGAGATTCAAGCGGCGGAGACATACGTACCAGGCCATCTAGCCAACCCATATACCAGTCTGGTTGAGAGCCAGCGGAGATCTGTCCTGGCGTGTAAGGACCGTAGAGCCAGATTGGGTTGATGGATGCAACTGCGGAGACAAACGCAGTGACGCCGAAGACGATGAAGAAGAATCCACCGGCTTTTGCCATGTAAACGGGCATAAATGGATAGCCGACTACGTTCTTCTCGGTTCGACCTGGACCGGGAAATTGAGTGTGCTTCTGATACCAGACAAGCATGAGGTGGACAGTGATGAGTGCTAAGAAAATGCCTGGGAGTACTAGTACGTGAACCGTGAAGATCCGCGGAATAAAGACTTCTCCAGGGAATGGTCCGCCAAAAGCGAAGAATGCCAGGTAGGAACCAACGATTGGCATCGCCTGGATTATTGCTTCAGCAATCCGAATACCGGTGCCCGAGAGGAGATCGTCAGGTAGGGAATAACCCAAGAAACCTTCGACTATTCCTAGGGTGAGAAGCCCGACACCGATGATCCAGTTGAACTCGCGCGGTTTGCGGAAGGCGCCGGTGAAAAAGACTCGCATCAAGTGAACAACGATAGCTGCCATGAAGAGGTTCGCTGCCCAGTGGTGAATCTGGCGCATAAGGAGACCGCCTCGGATTTCAAATGAGATA
>JACPZY010000133.1 GCA_016195215.1 Actinomycetota bacterium
GCTCCGTGACGCGGAGATTTCTTCCACCGACTTCGTAGACATCGCCCTTGCAGGATTGCCAGGCGAAACCGATATCACTGTCGTCACGCAGGTCGCTGAGCAGTTGGCAACCGCTGTCGACCAATATGCGAACCCTTCGGTGCGAGATGCTCTCCGTTCGCGAGTAGCCAACGGACTCGAGTCGTTGATAGATTCTGCAGAATCAGGAAGCGATCACCAATTACAGTTCGCCCGCTCATTTGCCACTCTGGCAACCACTGATGATCAGAATAAACGAATCGTGTCGATCCTCAACGGAGAACTCAAAGGACTCTCCATCGATGCAGATTTGCGTTGGCACTTCATTTGCTCATTGGCCGAACGTGGACTTGTCACTCGATCTCAATTGGACGAAGAACTAAAGAAGGACGCTTCCACTTTGGGCGAACTTAGCCATCTACACGCCATTGCTGCGCTTCCAACAGTGGAAGGCAAAGCAAGAGCATGGGCGCAGATTGCCAGCAAAGAAACCTCTAATGCCAACCGAATAGCTCTAATCAATGGATTCAACCGCCCGTTAAATCGCCAGCTCATCGAAAGTTACGTCGACAATTATTTCGAATTGGTATTGGTGATGTCGACACGCAAGTCATTGGAGGCCACCACGCGCTTCACCCAGTACGCATTTCCCATCTACGTAACAACGCAAGCCACTCTCGACAGAGCAAATTACTGGCTGGATGTCACCGGAAAAGATGCCACCCCTGGACTGCGGCGACTCGTTGCAGAAGGTCGCGATGCACTGGCAAGGGCACTCAGGGTGCAATCACTTGGAGCATAAGTAGATCTTCTGCATTAGCGAAAAGGTCGGATTTCAACGCCTGGCAAGTCAATTAACTCCCAGGCGTTATCAGAGAAGACGACTATGGCATTAATTCTCTTCCCAACGGCCAGATCCGTATTTCATCTTGGGAAATTCCAGTCTTCTTTAATCTGCAAATTTCAAACGTTTCAGCCAAAGCGACCGGCGTCGTCAGAGCCAAACCGGACTCTGCAATTAAATCAACAGTTTTCCATCCAGGTTCTCGAAGTATCAATGCAACTAGCGCGGAAGCATCTAATAACGAGATGCGCGGCACTATTCACCAAAAACGGCGTCGAGAAGCGATGCTGCACTTTTCTTGGATTCTGCATCAGAACGGAAGGTTGGATTACTCAATTTTTCGAGACGTTCCTTTTCTTCATTAGAACGCTTGCGAAGAAGTTGCTTGGTTGAGGTTGACGCGTCTGAAGTCATAGCCTTTTCCCACAAACTTTGAATTTTTCTTTCTCTCGTTTCGACGACAAATCTTCCATCTGAGATTTCTTCGACAATAAGCGTGTCACCAGGCTTGAAACCACAAGCTTTCTGTAGTTCAACCGGAAGGACAGTCCTCCCCTTTTCCTTGACGTTCAATTCAACGATGCTCATGAGTGGCACTTTATCAGATTAGTACCACTAAAAAAACCTAGTGCCACTAGCATCAAATCAGCCCCTCCACATTCATTCAGAGCGAAGGAGCCGTTTAGAGTCGCTGTGAGCTTAGGTCTTACCTATTGGTGAGGTACTTCCAATTCATCAAGGCATAGCGCTTCGCCATCACCAGAAAACCAAGCGTGAGCAGGGTTTGATATGGCTCTGCACCTCGGTCATTCTCTGATTTCCGAACCGGCAGGATCTTGCCGGAACTGCTCTATTCGACCGCTTTTATGGAGGGAAATGGCAGAAATCGGCAAGATCTTGCCGATTTCTATATTTATATGCTATTTTTACGATCTACCCTGACAAATAGGCAAGATCTTGCCGATTTTAAAGGAGCAAGAATGAAGGTCACGCGAATATCTGAAGCCGTTCAGCGACGCCGAAAGGTCCTCGGGCTCACCCAGTTGGAATTGGCTGATCTCGCTGATGTCTCCGAACGATTAATAAGAGACGTTGAGGCAGGACGTCTAACCGTAAAAACAGAGAAACTCCTAGCGATTCTAGAAGCACTTGGGCTAGAAATTCGCATCCATAAAATCAATTCTGGACAGAACTGATGAAGAACAAACGCGATTTCCGAGAGTTGGGTGGCGTAGAAAAAGCCGATGTTTACAAGGGCGCCGAACTAGCAGCTCGTCTAATTCGAACTAAAGAAGGCGTTCGCTTCGAATACGCCCCTGAATACCTGGCAATTAATGCGCCCCAGATTGCACATGCTCTGCCGAAAAGTAGTGAGCCACAACTTGTCGCCGCGGGGGGGGTTCCGTCGTTCTTCGCGGGACTACTACCCGAGGGGAGAAGGCTCTACGCTCTCCAACGTGCAATCAAAACTTCTGCCGATGACGAACTTTCGCTAGTACTTGCCGTTGGGCATGATGTAGTTGGTGACGTCCGAGTAGTGCCGTCCGGGGAGGCGCCTAGCACCATAGATCCGTTGGTTGAAGTAAAAATGTCGTTCGAAGAAATCAAGTTTTCAGAGTTGCTCGCTGAATTCGCTGAAATAGACAGAGTTGGACTTCCGGGAGTTCAAGAGAAAGTTTCAGCCAGAAGAATCTGGCTCCCAGCATCTAGGGCGGGATCTCAATTCATCTTGAAGCTAGAATCTTCCGAACATCCATATGTGATCGAAAATGAAAATTATTTTCTAGGGGTTGCCCGAAAATCTCTAAAAGACGTTGTGCGAACAGAACTTGTTCACGACTCTGAAGGAAAGAGCGGCCTTCTAGTAACAAGGTTTGATCGAACACTTGACGCGACAGGAAATCCAATATCGATCGCGGTGGAAGATGCCTGCCAAGTCCTCAATCGTTGGCCCGCTGATAAATACAATATTAGTACTGAGACAATTATCGTCGAATTGAGTAAGCTCTGTGCATCACCAAAACTTGCCGCACGCGAACTTTATAGGCAATTTTGTTTTGCTTGGTTCACAGGCAATGGTGATCTTCATGCGAAAAACATATCAATTCTTTCTACCCAAGATGGGGAATGGAAAGTCTCACCAGCCTACGATCTCCCATCAACTCTCCCCTACGGGGACACTTCCCTTGCGCTCACATTGGGCGGGAAAAAGATAGGCCACTCAAGAAGATCATTGATTGAATTTGGCACGACAGTTGGACTAAGCGAGAAACTCGCAACAAAGGTATTAGACGAGATTCTCGACTCAACTGCTCAAGTGATCGACGACCTGCGCGGAGGTCGTTTGCCCTTTGACCAACAGAAGATTTCAGATTTAGTGGCAGTATTGCGCCACAGACGAAGAACTGGTTCACCGACTCAGTAATTCAAAACAGCCCCTCCACTCGGTTAGGAGCAAAGGGGCCGATAGTCATGACTCTGTAGCCAGATTAGTGATACCCATAAGTTCTGGACGACCCGAGGCTGCTTTTCCATCGGTTGATTTCTACAGTGCCTCGAGCACGTCTCGAGCCAAAAAGGCTACGGATTGAGAAACAGTATCTGGATTTCCGAATCCGAACTCTGCTTGTCCCGCTCGCTTCGAACCTTCGGCTTCCGGACCTCGTGCGAATAATTCCTCAAATTGCTTCAATCCAAATTCCGTTATGTCTTTTGATAGAGAGTGTGAAGTGAGTTTCGATAGGCCGAGAGTAAACGTAGTAATAGGAATCGCAGAAAGTAAGCGATAGATATCATGTGCATCCTTGTTCACTAAGATGCGCTTTTCTTCAATTCGTTCAGAAATCTTAATTGTCTTTGCAATCAAAAGGGAAGACGGCCCAGCAACCGAAATCTCGTAAGCACGCTTATCCGAGAAATCAAGTGATCGAATCATTTGAATTTCGTTGTCAATTAAACATCCTTCGATTCCGCGAGTATTTCTAGCGGTATTCTTGGCGTGGGGATTTACTCCAGCAGATCGTTTCTTTGTCTCTGCCAGCCTTCTCTGTTGTCATCCATCCAATCGATTAATGCTTCGCCTTCAGCTGGATTCCTTCCGGATCCGGACAATAGATCGACCGCAATTTGGCAAGGAGATGCATAATTCAAGCCATTTGATTTAGTTGTTCGAGCGAACACAACATCAAACTTCGTCGATGCTACTTGCACATTTGCGCCTGATTGAACTGGGCGGAGTTCCAACGCTTTCGCCAAATCTGCTGGATACCTCGCATACAAATTTATTTGTTTACTGACCGCGTATGGCGCCAAGCGGTTAGCGGCGACCGATCCAGAAATCACATATTCCTCTGGGTTGATCTTTTTTAACTTCTTAAGTACCTCATCAATGCCTCTCGGCTCAATATAATTTTGTACAGAATTGTCTCTTTGGTAAGAATAATCTTTGCTCCATGCAAATAGAATCTTCCGCCAATCAACATTCGTGACAATCCGCTTTTTCTTACCATTAGTTTTTATGTTTTCAATGGAAAGCAAATTCTCTCGTTCCAAATAGTCAACGACTCGATAGGTAACTCCACTTGAGGTCTCAGCCAGAGACATCATTTGCGAAATTGAGAAGGGAGGACTGCTTTCCAAAATGGCACGCACGACTTGCGCGGCAGAGTCACCTTTGAGAGTATTTCGTGGACGACCTGGGCCACGCCAAGGGTCACTCTTGGCGCCGCTATCACTGATTAAGAATGTGCTCGTTGACGGTGATGTCAGCATAAAATTTCCTGTGGCATCAGCGTACGAAATTTGGTTTGCGCGTAACCACTCCTGCGCGGATTTTGAGATGTAACGTGCGACGATCATTGGTGCAAGAGATTCTTCAATCTTATTTTTTGCCTCTTCTATCTGCCTGACCATCTGCGAAAGATCCCGTACCTCAAAAGAGCGTTTCACCTCTATGGCGAAACGTGCCCTTTCCTTAGCTAAGTTCTCAATTTGGAGGACACCATCCAAGACTCGACGAACAGGGGCTAATGATTTTTCGAGTTCCAATTGAAACGCACGGGAGGGAGCAAGCATTCGTTCGATGTATGCCGTGGCTAGGACAAGAATCTCTGCCTCAGTTTTAGGCTCAGGGGTTCCTGCTTGGTCTACCGTTTCATTCATAAGCGCATAATAGCATCATTCCTACGACAGCGGAAACACCTAATAAACGGAATAACCGAGGAGTCAAGGGGAAAATCACCCACAGCCGAGGGGATTCATAACCAGAACAGCCCCTCCACTCCGTTAGGAGCAAAGGGGCCGTTAAGACTCGCCGTGAGCTTAGGTACTACTTGCGAGGCACTTCGAATTCATCGAGTCGTACTGCCTCGCCTGAACCTTGGGATTCAAAGGGAGTGAAGTCGTACTCGTCGTAGGCTGCATAGACCGCGGCCTTTGCCTCCTCGGTTGGCTCCACCCGGATGTTGCGGTATCTGGCAAGACCAGTACCGGCTGGGATGAGCTTGCCAAAATATGTCGAAAAACTTGAAGAAATGATGTTTCTTCGCTTGAAGAAATGATGTTTCTTCGGGCGTCAGAAAATTCCAACCCTAAACATCGGTTTCCGTCGCCGCCTGCGTTTTGAATTGCTCCCTGTCGAAATGATAACTAGGAATCCAATAAGAACCTTCTTGCCCAGTCTAGGAACTCCAATCCTCAACTGACGTCTCAACAACAACATTCCTAATAGCGGTGGCTCAAACGAAAGAACACTTATCTCTCTAATCAAATCGGATCGATCCCAAAGTTCGATCTGATTTGATTCCGCCAATATCTTCGCAGAAGGTGTATACGTCGAATTTGTTACCACAATTGCATGGTGCGCCTCATAGTGCGCACGGGCCGCCGTAACCTCTTGAATCGCCCCCGGGCCGATTGTTCCAGTCCACCTCTTTGCTTGAATGACTGTCTTTACTCCATCACGGCTAACAATTAAATCAGCTCCTAAATCCCCTCTTCTTCCGTTATGAATAACCTCATAACCCATCATCTCAAATAACGTCACCAGCGTTCGTTCAAATTCGTGTCCTGCCATTGAGTCGATAACTCCTACATTTGAGCGGCGAATTCGATTTTCCTCCGAAACCCTCTTGTTACCCATCAAACCCGCAACGCCCATGAGTGCAATGAACATCCCAAGCCAGGTGACCGCGCCGGCACTAGCCCCGACTCCTATCCCGATGAGAAAGGTGGCAGTGCCAAATATAAAAATTGCAAGGGACGGATTTCTATGAAGCCAGGTGCTTATTTGTGGAGGCAGTTCAACCATGTTTTCCCCTCAATGTGACATTTCCTTCGAATTACCTCGTGAAATATTGGATCGCCACGACCACGAACAAGCCGCAAAAGACCGCGCATGCAGCCAACCAACCTCTTGCAGCGACGCGAAGAGAAGATATTCGTCTTAGGACTAGACCAATCACTATGAAAGACACAAGTGAAATTCCGATTATCCATAACGAATGTGCCTTAGAGACGACGACTATGCCCGCGAAAGCAATGGTAAATCCCATAAGGGGAGCAACAAGCGCCCGAAATATGAATTGGTTGACGGTTGGTATTGGTCCATCAGATTTTCTATATTCCAATTCGTCGTGGCTTAAAGCCTGTCGTTCGATCGCTTTCACAACTCTCTCCACACCAAGCTCATCAAGAGAGGTGCTGGCAAGACTCTTCATCCAGTCTGCGAGGGAAGACCCTCGTACAACCAAAATACCCTCGTAATCAAATCGACCACGTTCTTTCCCAAGAAGTTTGTTCGACCACAGGACACAGACTCCTTGCGCTTCCACGCCTTGAAGCTCATTCCCAAATCGCCACTTTACGAGCCCAAGATTGGTCTTAGTTTGCTCCACCGCGTCAAGGAGTCGATCCCACATAAATGAATCCTTGCGTTGCCGCATTAGCCACGGTTCGTGGCTCCACTTAGATTCGATAACGAAAACTCCCTTAGGCCCCACGAGAATGTGGTCGATATCCGATTTTCGCTTTATCTTGATTCCATTGATCAAAACCCAACCTTCGGAGCGAAATTCACGAAGTACCTCCGACGTCAGACTTTCACCTTCCAAACCCATGATGTTATTCCCAAGGCCGGTCCAAATTATGACCATAACGACAATCAACCAGGGACCGGAAATTCCGGCAGCTCCAATGTAAATCCAGCGCTGTGGGGCATTATAAGGTCTCCAACAGTTTCCCAAATGAGTTTTCTTGTATATCTTCCCGACCGACCGCGATTTCCCAATCGGCGCATGCGTCTTTCTTTCTCGAATCGTTCAGTCAAGTTACTTGCCATTCATGCAGATTAACAGGCTCGAACGGAACGCTCTGTCATCTAGATAGGGATTGCTCGGTCATAGATCCGTGGATTCCCCAAGTAGGAGAGCTACTTTTCGTGGACGCACCGCCCTGGCGCTACATAACCAGAACAGCCCCTCCACTCCGTTAGGAGCAAAGGGGCCGTTAAGACTCGCCGTGAGCTTAGGTACTACTTGCGAGGCACTTCGAATTCATCGAGTCGTACTGCTTCCCCTGAACCTTGGGATTCAAAGGGAGTGAAGTCGTACTCGTCGTAGGCTGCATAGACCGCGGCCTTTGCCTCCTCGGTCGGCTCCACCCGGATGTTGCGGTATCTGGCAAGACCAGTACCGGCTGGGATGAGCTTGCCGATGATGACGTTCTCCTTGAGTCCGAGCAATGGGTCGCTCTTCTCGGAGAGTGCTGCGTCGGTGAGGACGCGAGTTGTCTCCTGGAAGGAAGCGGCCGATAGCCATGACTCGGTAGCGAGAGATGCCTTGGTGATACCCATAAGTTCGGGACGACCTGAGGCTGCTTTACCGCCGGTTGAAACAACGCGACGGTTCTCGGTCTCAAAGCGACCACGCTCTACGAGTTCACCTGGAAGAAGATCGGTATCGCCAGCTTCAAGAACAGTGATTCGCTTGAGCATCTGGCGAACAATTACTTCGATGTGCTTGTCGTGGATGCCTACGCCCTGTGAGCGGTAGACCTCTTGGATTTCGTTAACCAAGTGAACTTGAGTTTGACGTGGCCCGAGAATACGGAGCACCTGCTTAGGATCAATTGCGCCGACGACCATCTTCTGGCCTACATCAACGCGCTGTCCATCTTCTACGAGCAACTTCTGACGACGGATGATTGGGTATTCGACTGCTTCACTGCCATCTTCTGGAGTGACGACAATCTTCTTACC
>JACPZY010000032.1 GCA_016195215.1 Actinomycetota bacterium
AATCTGCAGACCACGGAAAATGGACTCCTGCCGAATCAGGAAGCGGTGTAACTCGATGAGTCAATCTGTACTATCAGCCGAGAACGTTGTAAAGCACTTTTCAAAGCGCCAATCAATCGTTGATCGCTTGCGTAAGAAGGAAGTTTTCAAAGTTCCTGCAATTGATGGCGTAACTCTCGATCTCAGAACAGGCGAAACCCTTGGCCTTGTTGGTGAATCTGGGTGCGGTAAATCGACTCTCGGTCGTACGCTCGTCGGCCTCTACGCCGCATCAAGTGGATCAATATCGCTTAATGGGAAGAAAGTGGATGCTGAGCGCACACTTGAAGAGCGACGTAGCGTGCAGATGGTCTTTCAAGATCCCTTCTCCTCTCTTAATCCACGTATGACTGTAGGTGAGGTACTTCGCGAAGCGATTTCATTCCACAAACTCGTACCAAAGGAGAAAGTTGAAGATCGCTCTCTCGAAATTCTTTCGCTCGTAGGGCTTCCCATGGAAGCGCTCAAGTCTTACCCACGCCAATTTTCAGGTGGACAACGTCAACGTATCGGTATTGCCCGGGCGCTGGCCCTCGAGCCAAAGGTCTTGATTGCAGACGAAGTCGTTTCAGCTCTCGATGTTTCGGTTCAAGCATCCGTTGTTAACCTTTTAATGGATCTCAAGCGTGACCTTGGGCTCACTATGCTCTTTATTTCCCACAACATTGCAGTTGTCCGCCAAGTGAGCGATCGCATTGCAGTTATGTACTTAGGTCGCATTGTTGAGATTGGGCCGACCGAAGAGGTCTTTAATAATCCTTCACACCCTTACACAAAACTTCTATTGAGCTCTGTACCAAAGATGACATCAGGTTCACAGATTTCATCTGCGCCAGATGGCGAAATTCAATCCATTAAGAGTGCAATGGTTGGATGCCGCTTCCGGGGCCGCTGCCCCGTTGCAATTGCTGATTGTGCAACCGTTGATCCAAATTTGAAGTTAGTAGAAGGAACCCATCAGGCAGCCTGCCTCCTGGTTTAACACTTTGTTATATTGAAAAAGGGGTGCGCCGTGGCGGCGAGATTCAATCCAATTATTATTGGAAGCGAGCGCAGTGAAGCGGGAATCCCCGCAGCAATGGAAATTCTTCGAGCAGGCGGAAGTGCGCTCGACGCCGTTGAACGTGGACTTAGACTCTGCGAAGATAATTTAAATGATCACTATGTTGGTACAGGTGGTCTTCCGAATGCACGCGGCGTTGTCGAACTAGACGCATCAATCATGGTCGGATCGACTCGTGCTTTTGGAGCAGTTGCAGCTGTTAAGAATTACCCAAATCCAATTTCAATTGCTCGCAAGGTAATGGAGCAACTGCCTCAGCATTCACTTCTTGTTGGTGAAGGAGCTGAAGCATTTGCCGAGTATCTTGGATTTACAACAGTGGAATTACTGACCCCTGAATCAAAGAAACTCTGGCTTAAGCAACTAGAGACAGCGAACTCCGAATCAATCGAAGGTGAAAATACAAGGGCAACGAGCGGGGACGAGCGCTATCGCCTTGCATCTCTTGAATTGGTGAAGCGCATGGCTCCACACACTGGCCCATGGGGAACAATCAATATCATCGCCCTCGATCAATTCGGCGAGCTAGTGTGTGGCGTCAGCACGAGTGGGTATCCATATAAACATCCGGGTCGAGTCGGAGACTCCGCTATTGCAGGTGCAGGTAATTACTCTGATATTCGTTATGGGGCAGGTGCGTGTACCGGTCGCGGCGAGCTTGCGTTGCGTTCTGGAACAGCGCGTACAATTGTTGAAAATTTGCGAGCAGGGCAAGATCCTGAAACTGCATGTGCCAACGCGCTTCTTGAGGCTCGTGCACTGCCTGACGATTTCCGTGCTGAATTGCGCTGCCTCTCATTGACTCAGGATGGTCGACATGGCGGCGCTGCAGGTATGGAAGGTTCGACTTACACGCTCATGACTGAGCATTCAACTGCTCCCGAATTTCGACCAAGGAGAATCTTATGAAGATCTTTATCTCAACCGATATGGAAGGCACTGCGGGAGTTGTTGACTGGAGTCAATGTATTCCAGGTAACCCCGAATACGGTTACTACCGCGAACTTCTTCAAAATGAAGTAAATGCAAGCATCAAAGGAGCAATTGCGGGTGGAGCAAAAGAGTTTCTCATTAATGACTCCCACTCTTCAATGCAGAATCTGCGACCGCATTCACTTGAAGGAAATGCTCGCTACCTTTCAGGCAAGCACAAGCCGATGTACATGATGCAAGGACTCGATGATTCTTACGATGCAATCTTTTTCGTCTCATATCACGGTTCCATGAGCGCCGAAGCGTCAGTTCTATCACACACATATAATCCGCGCGCTATTTCAGATGTCCGACTTAACGGCGAGTTCGTATCTGAGGCCGGAATTAACGCCCTTGTTGCGCAAGCCTACGGAGTGCCTATCGCTCTTGTTACGGGTGATGAGATCACAGAAGTTGAGACCAAGATGTGGTCACCTGGCGTTAAAGCAGCGGTAGTAAAGAAGAGCATTACTCGCTTTGCAGCGGATAGCATGCACCCAAATCAGGCATGTGACTTAATCTTCGAAAAGGCAAAAGCATCTATTGCCGAACTCAAATCAATTCCGGTTCCTTCAATCGAACTTCCGGCGACACTTGAAATTACCTTCCACAATAATGATTTTGCAGATATGGCCGCTTGGATCCCAGACAATGTGAAGACTGGTACGAAGAAAGTTGCGATCACAGATAAGGATCCCTTAGCTCTCTACCGTCGTTTCATTACAACCGTCATCCTCACCCGCAGTATTGTTGAGTGGAGTTAAAGATGAGCACGGCACAAGTTCTTGAAGGTAAAGTTGCCATCATAACCGGATCCGGAAACGGAATTGGTCGTGCCACCGCCAAGGCAATGGCAGCGGCCGGTGCAAAGGTATGCGTCTCTGATACTTTGGTCGAAGATGGTGAACGTACTGTCAGAGAGATTAGAGATGCTGGTGGTGAATCGATTTTCGTTATGGCAGATATTGCCAATGAAGATCAGGCGAAGAACATTGTCGAAAGTACGGTATCAGCGTTCGGAGCAGTCGATATTCTCGTCAACAATGCTGGAATTGGTGGAGGACAGAAGCGTCTGCACGAAGTCAGTGCGGCAGAATTTGCACGCGTTGTTGATGTCAATCTCAACGGAACTTTCTTTATGACTAAGTACACCATCCCCTACTTCCTTAAAGCAGGGGGCGGAAGCATCGTGAACATCGCATCAACGTATGGCCTAGTTGGTGCGCCGAATGCTCCTGCGTACTGTGCAACCAAGGGTGCGCTTGTCAACCTCACTCGTCAGCTTGCAGTTGATTACGGCCCAGACCAGATCCGCGTTAACGCAATCTGTCCTGGATATATCGACACTAGCCTTGGGCGTCGTGGCCCGACTATGAGCCCTGAAGACTTTAAGGCAGCAACAGACCGTCGTGAAAAGGCAGCGGGAATGCAGCCGCTTGGTCGGCAGGCACAGCCAATAGAAGTTGGGAATGTTGCAGTATTTCTTTCATCACCCGGTGCGTCATTTATGACTGGATCTATCGTAACGGTGGATGGTGGATGCGTAACTACATTTAATTATGGCGAAGCGAGTAACTAGAATATTATGAAGATATTAGATCTTCTCTGTGTTCCAGGTCTAACTGGATTCTACGTCGACGACCAGGCAGCGATTTTGGCTGGCGCGGGACACGATGGCTTTGATTATGTCGGAAAGCCAACTACTCCTGGTTTTAAATCCATTCGTGAGGCGGGCCAATCCCTCTCTGTACTACTCATCCTTGAAAATGGGGAAGTCGCACATGGGGATTGCGCTGTTGTCCAGTACTCGGGAGCGGGTGGTAGAGAGCCCCTCTTTAATTCATATGAAGCGCAATCATTAATTGATAAGTACGTTGTTCCAGTGCTCAAGGGGCGAACAATCAATGACTTTAGAAGTATTGCTGAAGAAATTGATCACCTTGAAGTCGAGGGCAAGCGCATCCCTGCGGCAATTCGATATGGCCTTACTCAAGCGCTATTGGATGCCGTTGCAAAGACTCGTTCGATCACGATGGCTGAAGTTATTCAAGATGAATATAAAACTGGTATTGATATCGCCATTGTCCCGATGCATACTCAATCAGGGGATGAGCGCTATTCCAACGTTGACAAGATGATTCTAAAAGAAGCTGGCGTTCTGCCACATGGCCTGATTAATAATATGGAGACCAAACTTGGTAAGAATGGCGAAATCTTTAAGGAATATGTTAGTTGGGTGAGAGATCGAGTTATCTCCATCCGGAAGCGCTCTGATTACAGCCCAATCTTGCAATTTGATGCGTACGGCACCATTGGCCAAGCATTTGATTCTGATATCCAAAGATGTGCGGACTATCTTGTAGAAGTAAGTAAGATTGCTGCTCCTTTTCAACTCCGAGTAGAACATGTTATTGATGGCAAGAGTGTTGCAGGCCAAGTAAAGGTCTCCAAAGCTCTTCGTGATGCGCTCAAAGCACGGGGGTCAGATGTTCAGATCTCTGTCGATGAATGGTGCAACACTCTTGAGGATATTCGTCTCTTTGTAGA
>JACPZY010000002.1 GCA_016195215.1 Actinomycetota bacterium
TAGATAAAGGGAGTTCCTCTCTGAAGATGAAGGACGCCAGCAAGAAGTTTCGCTGATTCAGCCCAGAACATCTCATCGTTTCCAAACCTACTTACCGCGCGGGGTTGATCGTGGTTATTCCAGTAGAGGCTGTTCCAGCCAATTTCTGAGAGCCCTTCTTGCCAGCGGGCAAAAGAACCTTTGAGAGCTGGAAGTGAGAATGGACTGGCTTCCCACTTTCCCGTCGGGCCGTGATCTAAACCGACATGCTCAAATTGGAAGACCATATTCAATTCTCGACGTTGTGGATCAGTGAAGCGGCGAGCTTGTTCGACCGTTACTCCAGGCATTTCGCCTATCGTGATTAACTCTCGCCCGCTCTGAGAGAAAACTTCCGCGTGCATCTCTGAAAGGAATTCATGAATTCTTGGACCATAACTGTAGTGAGGAAAGCCGTTACCAAATGGTGTCCCGGGGGACAGGTCACCATCCGGCAAGGCCTGATCCTTTGATATCAAATTAATGACATCCATCCTGAATCCATCAACTCCGCGATCAAGCCACCAGCGCATCATCGAATAGATTGCTTGGCGAAGATCCTGATTTTCCCAATTTAGGTCGGGCTGAGTACTTGAAAATAGGTGCAGAAAGTATTCCCCGGTTGATTCGTCAAATTTCCAAGTCGGGCCAGAGAAGAAAGAACCCCAGTTTGTCGGTTCCGCCCCAGGTGTACCGCCAATGAAACCTTTACGTGGAGGTTTCCACCAATACCAGTCTCGTTTCGGGTTCGTAGTACTTGATGAGGATTCGATAAACCAAGGGTGTTTATCTGAGGTGTGATTTACTACTAAGTCCATAACAATCTTCATTCCCCGCGCATGTATTTCTTTTACAAGTTCGTCAAAATCATCGAGCGTTCCAAAGACCGGATCGATGGATTGGTAGTCACTTATGTCGTAACCGTTGTCGTCATGCGGCGATGAATAGATGGGGGAAAGCCATAGAACGTCGATCCCGAGGTCTACGAAATGATCAAGATGATTGATTATTCCTCGCAAGTCGCCGACGCCGTCGCCATTCGAATCGGCAAAACTGCGGGGGTAGATCTGATAGACAACCGCGCTCTTCCACCACTCTTGCAACTGCTGTGACTCCCCTTTCTGCTCCCTGGATTTGATCAATCTACATATCCTTCTGTACGGGGAGGAAGTCAATTACGACCATCTGCCAGATACGAATCGGTGGAAGAGCTGCGCTCAAGAAATCTCCATCAACGGTGAAAGGAATTGCAATGAGTTTTGGCTCTGAATCTGGATCTGCCACTTGCACTCTAGGTATGAATCCCTTGAGACGGCGGGCACGTAACACTCCACTTCCAGGATTACCGGGTGAATTCCGTTCCGAGTCCCATTCCACATTTTCCTGGCCGAGAAGGTTTATGAGGTGAATGATGGTTCGAGCGCCATCAGAAGTTATTCGACGCCAAATTGATCCTGGAGCGGCGCATTCAGTCACTGCCGTTTCGGAGTAAGTGACATCACAGTCACCGTTGTATGCCCCTGCGTGCGAATTGGTTACATCAACAATATTGGGATTAAGCAGGAGCTCATCATGCTCAACTAGAAAGTCATACCATCTCTTAAGGAGGTCTGCGGTGGATGATTCGATCCGATGATTTCTCACATAGTAAGGGTCGACTAGTATTCGATCCGCCTCTCCGGCAAGAATTTGAGTTGCTCCGTGTGAGAAGAGAGCGGCCATGGTGAAGGAGGTAGCAAGATCAGAGCCAATGACAGATGCAGTATCGTAAACATGCTGGTATGCCGCAATTACGACTGGCTTTCGATCACCGATCGCTTTTGCATTGCTGACGACATCTGCAAGTGAATTCAAGGTGATTTGTGGCGGCCAGACTTCTATGTAAATCGCATCTTGCGGGGTTTTGGCTGTCGCCCAAGTGGGGAAGTCGTTGACATTGTTGAAAACCAGTTGAGACTCGGGCAAGGAGGCACGCACGGCATTTATCAGAGTAACGAATGAATTCGAAAGATCGATTATTTCCCCATCGACGCGCACTGCGATCTTGGGGTACCCGTACTGATCGAGGTGAAATCCATCAAAGCCTAAAAGCTGGGTAGCGCTATTGAGTTCCATTATGAAATGTTCGAGCCAATCCTCAGCAGCCGGGTCTAGAAGGAAGAGAAAATCACCCAACCCGTAAGGCTCTCCCGTCGCGGTTAAGAGTGCGTGGTGTTTCCACTTCGCCCATTCTCTTGGTCCTACGGCATATACGGCGGCATAACCAAGGGCACTCGAGCCAGCTTTTTTTACGGTGTCAATAAGTTTGCGAACGGACTCCATCGAAATCGGTTGGGCA
>JACPZY010000140.1 GCA_016195215.1 Actinomycetota bacterium
AGTTTGGGGCCCGGCTTGAGCCGGGGAGCCACGTTGACCTTCAACTTTTTGTTGGAAGGACTTTTGACACCATAACTCAGGTGGAGGCGCTGGAGAATTATGGAGATCTAGTTGCCCGCGATTACCAGCGTTGGACAATTGCTTCTGCAATATTGGAGACGGCAGAGCGATTTACTTCGCAAGAGCACGAGCCTGCGCTTCAGGAATATCTGCTAGTCGTTGGCGGTCTAAAAGCTCTCGCGGAGAATCAACAGAACCCTTCTCTCATCCTCGATGCTTTTCTTCTCCGTTCGTTGGCAATTGGCGGGTATGCCCCGTCGATGACGCTCTGTTCTCGATGTGAAAAACCCGGACCCCATCGTTATTTTTCACTGGTGGGAGGGGGGAGCGTCTGTGCAGATTGCCGCCCCTCCGCATGCGCTACACCGGCGATTGAGACTTTAGAATTGATGTCAGCTCTATTGGCGGGGGATTGGACTTTGGCTGACTCGAGCGAAGGCAGGAATCGAAGAGAAGCAAGCGGCCTGATAGCTGCTTATCTTCAGTGGCACTTGGAGCGGGGGTTGCGGAGTCTTCCCATGGTTGAACGGGCATGAGACGAAAACCTCTCCCTCATCGATCCGGCGCCAACGCACCTGTTTTTGCTCCAGAGATGATCCCCGCACATGTTGCGATCGTTATGGACGGGAATGGTCGCTGGGCTCAAGAACGAGGACTCCCTCGCACCGCAGGTCATGAGGCTGGAGAAGCGGCCCTTTTCGACGTGGTTGAGGGTGCAATCGAAATTGGAATTAAAGAGGTGAGTGCCTACGCATTCTCAACTGAGAATTGGCGACGATCCCCTGAAGAAGTTAAATTTCTCATGGGTTTTAATCGAGATGTAATTCGTCGTCGGCGAGACGAGATGAACGAACTGGGTGTGCGCGTTCGCTGGGTGGGTCATCCGAAGAGACTCTGGAGAAGCGTGATCAAAGAATTATAGTCGGCTGTAGAACTTACGGCTGACAATATCGTTCTGATTTTGAATATGTGCGACATCTATGTTGGACGTGCTTCAATCGTTGACGCAGCAGCGTCAGATGTTGATAGACGAGCGCTTTGGAGGGCGGTTGAAGAGTATGGCAGTCGGAATCGACGATTTGGAAGTGCTTAGATTCACATTCTTATTCTCGAAAAGACGTTATCCTAAGCGCGGATCCGAATTCGGGGGGTGTGGATGAAGGTCGAAAGAAAAGCGAACAAGGTCGATGAGTCCGATGTTTTTTATGTTGAGCACGCCGAACGACAATCCGCCCACGTGCCGATGGGCCCGAGTAGATTTCGTCGATTCATTCCAATTCTGATCACAGCTATTTTCTTCTCTTCGCTTACTTTTGGCATTGTTAAATACCTTGAGCCACCTCGCTTGGATTTGAAATTCGCGTTGCTTGCAACCAACGGGAAGATTGCATTGTCGGAGGCAGAACTTCGCCAAGTTGTTGCTGGCGAGGGGTTGACCGTTTACTGGTTGGGTTCACAGGAGGGCGCGCTCTATGCACTCAATTCAGTGAGCAGCGCACAGAACTATGTCCGCTATCTTCCAAATGGGAAAGGCCTTGGTGACACATCTGCTAACTACCGAGTCATTGGCACATATGAGACCAAGGATGCATTTTCGGTCACTTTGAGCAACGCTAAGAAGATCAATTCAGTGGGTTTCATAAATGAAGATGGGAACGCCGTGTATTACGGGACCCTTGCGCCGAATAGTGTCTATGTGGGGGTTAAGGGAACAGATTCCCAAGTGGAAATTTTTGATCCCAACTCTGGCCTTGCCCTGATAGCCGCCCGTACGCCAAAACTTTTAGAGAGGATTTCTTAATAAGTCACGCGATTCTTACTATTTGTAAGGTTTTATGGCGCTTTGATGACTGATCGTTGACTTTTTAGATATCTGGGTTGGTAATGATTTCTACCCGCTTTGGTATTCTTAATTCACGAAATGTGTTGGATCTGCTATACCCACCACCTTTCAGGCAATGGCCCCCGTTCCTTACCCACAATTAGGTTGGGGGAAGCAGATCCGATTTAGGAGAGGAATCGGGGAGTCCTTCTGGTGACACCCATCCGAGGTTAAAGGAAGTTGAGGAAGTAGGGGAAATCAAATCAAGAATAAGTCAAGGGAGAACTCCATGCTCGACAGCGGCATAAGGGAGGTCACGGGTATTTACGAGCCCGTGAGAAAGGCGCGATTTCGTCGCCTCGCACCTTACCTTGTTACAGCGCTGCTCTTTTCTACCCTGAGTTTTGGCGCCGAATATTATTTCAATGCAAAGCGCCAGGCCGCGGAGGAAGTACTTCTAGTTCTCAATGGCGGCAAAGCAGTTGACGCTCAGGAACTCAGAGATGTCGTTCTCTCAAATAACCTTAACGTCTATTGGGTAGGGGCCGAAAAAGGCTCGAAATACGTGTTAAATGCCGCAGTTCGGACCAGCATTTCACTCCGTTATATCCCTGCTGGTTCGTCACCAAATGACGCACAAGTTTCCTACCGTGAAGTGGGTACATTTATTTCAGCGAATGCTTTCGCTGTTACGCAGAAGGCTGGCTTACTCCCAAATGGAGTTGGGTTCGTCAATGTTGATGGTAATGCCGTCTATTACGATTCAAGGGATCCTAAGAACGTCTATCTGGGAATGAAAGGTGCAGACATCCAAGTTGAAATCTTTGATCCACGACCAGATCAGGCACTCGCCGCCGCAATCATGCGAGGTCAAGTTCAGAAGATCAAATAATCATCTCCATCTAATTTATTTATCTAAAAAGAATTATATGAGAATTATTGCGATTTAGCACTCCGAACAGGTTCCAAAGAATTCAGCTGTATGTCCCACGTCGCGAAATCCATATTCCCCAGCAACTTCTCTGGCCCATTTTTCTATCGCACGGTCAGAAATCTCGACGGTTTTACCGCACCTTTTGCAGCGTAAATGATGGTGGTGTTCTTCGCCACAGAGACGATAAATCGCCTCACCTCCATCGCGACGGAGGAGATCCACGACATTCTCGTCGAGCAAATTCTGCAGTGCGCGATAGATCGTGGTCAGGCCGATTCTATCCCCTTGCCGTACCATCAACTGATGGACCTCTTGGGCGCTCGCAAATCCTCCCGCCCGCTTCAGGGCGCTAACTACCCGGGTTGTCGACTTGCTCATAGCGTGCCAATAAATCCAACAACTGCCCACATAATGAGGACGCCTACCACTGTCGCCAGCATGGTAAGTCGAGAGGGGTGACGAGAGTGGGCTTCGGGCAGAATGTGTGATGTGGCCAGATAGATGATAAAGCCGGAGAAGATCGCTAAATAGATTCCCAGATAGGGCAGGCTGATTGATATGTAGGTCCCGAGGGCGGCCCCCGAAATCCGCAGCACCGCATCCGCGCTGAGCAGGTAGGTGACCCGACGAGTCCAGCGGCCGCTCTTAATGAGGAATGAGACTGTGGTAATACCGTCGCTGAGGGCGTGAGCGAGAACCGCAATGAATACGGCAATACCCAGCGAATTGCTGACCTGAAAGGCCAGACCCAGGGCGACCCCATCGAGGAAAACATGGCCACCCATGGCAACGGCTCCCAGTGTTCCGGCGATATTGGCGCGATGCCCGTGATCCGGGCCATACTCAGATTCGAGTGGTTCGTGGGAGCCAGAGAACTGTTCAATAAAGTGAAGCAGGAGAAATCCGCCTACAAAGGCGATTGATACTACTGGCACTGCGCCAAAGGTGGATTTGTTGATCTCAAATATCTCGGGGAGGAGGTCAAAAGAGAGCAGACCAAGTAAGAGCCCGGCGGCAAGTCCCAGGGTGAGGTGGAGCCGGTCCCGCGATCGAACCGCGAGAAATCCACCTAGAGTGGTGGCGAGGGCGGTGAGAGCAGCCAGGGGAATAGCTAGATTCATAATAAGATGATATCAAAAATGAAAATGATTGTCATTTTCAAAATCACTCCACGGCACCTGGTGACCCCGCAAGCCAGTAAAGTTCCCTCACAGGATGCAACTACATCGGTTGCTTACCGCCGACAGCCAGCCGGAATGGAGATCGCCATGGCCGATCGCTTAGAGACAGTAGTGAGCCTGGCCAAGCGCCGGGGTTTTCTCTATCCCTCAAGTGAGATCTATGGAGGGCTCCGCGCTTCCTGGGATTACGGCCCGCTGGGAGTGGAACTTAAAAATAATGTGAAGCGCCAATGGTGGAAATCCATGGTGACTGGGCGCGAAGATGTGGTTGGACTTGACTCTTCGGTGATTTTGGCGAAGGAAGTCTGGGAGGCATCGGGCCATGTCGCGACTTTCTCTGATCCACTGACTGAGTGCACCGCCTGTCACAAGCGCTACCGAGCTGACCATCTTGAAGAGGCATTTGAAGCAAGGCACAAGCGCGCACCGCAATCTCTCGCAGAAATTAACTGCCCGACCTGCGGAAATAAAGGCCAGTTCACAGTGCCAAAGCAATTTTCCGGTCTTTTAAAAACTTACCTAGGTCCGGTTGAAGATGAATCTGGCTTGGCATACTTGCGCCCCGAAACAGCTCAGGGCATATTTATCAATTTTGAAAATGTCGCCACAACTTCTCGTAAGAAACCACCATTTGGCATTGGCCAAATTGGAAAATCCTTTAGAAATGAAATCACCCCCGGGAATTTCATTTTCCGCACCCGCGAATTTGAACAGATGGAGATGGAGTTCTTTGTTGCACCTGGTACGGACGAGGATTGGTACCAGTACTGGCTGGAAACGCGATATGCCTGGCACACCGATCTAGGAATTAATCCAGAGCGATTGCGACTATACGAACATCCAGAGGAGAAGTTGTCGCATTATTCCAAACGGACTGTTGATATTGAATATAAATTTGATTTCGCTGGAACTGAGTGGGGCGAACTGGAGGGTATTGCCAACCGGACCGATTTCGACTTGAAAGCGCATTCGGCGGCTTCAGGTAAGGATCTATCTTGGTTTGACCAAGAAAAAAATGAACGCTGGACGCCCTTTGTCATCGAACCTGCTCTGGGAGTCGATCGTGCAACGCTCGCATTTTTAATGGATGCTTTCACGGAGGATGGAGCGCCAAATTCAAAAGGGGAGATGGAGAAGCGCTCGGTATTGAAAATCGACTATCGATTGGCGCCAGTTAAAGTCGCAGTGCTCCCACTCTCACGGAATGCAGATCTTTCGCCTAAGGCGAGAGATCTGGCTGCCCAATTGCGCCAGAGTTGGAATATCGATTTTGATGATGCTGGTGCAATTGGCCGGCGTTACCGGCGACAGGACGAAATCGGGACACCATTCTGCATCACCATTGATTTTGAGACTCTCAACGATCAGGCCGTGACGATTCGCCACCGTGACACGATGGCGCAGGAGCGAATCTCCCTTGATCAGGTAGCGGCATGGTTAGCGCCACGACTCCTGGGAGCATAACTCCGCTCACGCTAAAACTATCTAGCGGGGATTTTCAGATAAGTCCGCCAGTTGTTTTAGCGCCGATGGCAGGGATTACCAACGCGCCGTTCCGGACGCTCTGTCGTGAACAAGGGGCAGGGCTTTTCGTCTCAGAAATGGTTACTGCCCGAGCGCTCATCGAACGTCGCCCTGAAACATTGAGAATGATTCTGCCCGGTGAGGGCGAGTGGCCTCGATCAGTTCAGCTCTATAGCGTAAATCCCGACGTGATGCGGGCGGCAGTCACGATGATTGGCAGAGAGGATTTAGCTGATCACATTGACATGAACTTTGGCTGTCCAGTCCCGAAGGTGACGCGTAAGGGCGGTGGGGCTGCCCTTCCTTATAAACGACGGCTTTTTTCTGCGATTGTTGGTTCAGCCGTGGAAGCGGCGGCCCCATTTGGAATTCCGGTGACGGTAAAGATGCGCCTTGGCATTGACAGTGATCACGAAACATATATGGAGGCAGCAAAATCCGCTGCAGATCTAGGTGTGAATTGGGTTGCGCTCCATGCGCGGACTGCGGCGCAGATGTATGAAGGAAAATCTGATTGGGAGGCAATCGCGCGATTAGTTGATCATTTGAAGCCAACGGGTGTTCCAGTTCTTGGCAATGGTGATATATGGAGTGGCGACGACGGCTTGGCCATGATCTCTCAAACGGGTTGCGCCGGCGTTGTTATCGGCCGTGGTTGCCTGGGGCGACCTTGGCTTTTTCGCGATCTTGTTAATGCCTTTAATGGCGTTCAATCCAAACATCTGCCTAGACTTTCTGAAGTTCGTCAGGTGATGAACCGCCATGCAGAATTAATTGTGGAATATTTCCAATCAGAAGAGCGAGGCTGTCGCGATCTTCGCAAACATATGGCCTGGTATCTCAAGGGTTTCAGGGTTCCAAGTGAACTTCGACGGCAGTTCGGCATGGTTTCATCACTGAGTGAATTACGAAATCTACTTCTTCAACTCACTGACCAGCCCTACCCTGAGGCTATCGGTGGTCTTCCCCGCGGACGTACCAGCCATGGCCGTGCCGTGACCCTCCCGGATGGCTGGCTCAATGACCCGGATGAATTGGCAGATATCGAACTCGAAGATGCGTTTTCAGGCGGGTGAGATGTTCGGATTTCGAATCATACGTAGGGTTCTTAGTGCGCTCATTCTTCTTGCCCTAGTCATTCCACTATTTACGTTGGGAAAAGTGTGGACGACCGCCCACAATTCGCAAAAAGGAAAGGCCGAAGTAATAGTTGTGCTTGGGGCGGCACAGTTTGATGGTCGCCCAAGTGGCGCTCTCAAGGCACGGCTTGTCGAGGCGGAACGCCTCTATCGTTTAGGTCTTGCGCCCTGGATCATCACAGTGGGCGCCGGCGCGCCGGGAGATCGTACGACGGAAGCAGCAGCGGCAAAAACTTGGTTACAGAATCGCGGAGTACCGAAACGATCGATCATTGCAATAGAAAAAGGCAGAGATACTCTGGTGAGTACGAAAGGTTATATTGCTGAAATGAAAGCACGGAAAATTCGCAAAGTCATCATTGTGACAGATCCTTTTCATTGCCTTAGAGCCATGACCATAGCCTCTGACTTGGGTGTAAAACCAAGTTGTTCGCCGGTGAGAACCGGCCCAAATTCCTTAGTGCATACGAATCTCCGCTATCTCATGCGCGAAACCGGTGCCTACCTTGCCTATGTCACCTTGGGGCGACGAGGAATCCAACTCAGCGATCATCTAACTCAATAGGGTTACTTCTATGAGCGCCTACAGCAGCCATGATCTTGAGCGATTCTTCTCTGAGCCTGCCAAGCGTGCGGGGCGGACCGAATTCATGCGAGATCGGGCCCGCGTTATCCACTCTGCCGCGCTGCGGCGGCTGGGCGCAAAGACCCAGGTGGCAGTTCCGTGGGAGAACGATTTTCAACGGACACGTCTTTCCCATTCATTAGAGGTCGCGCAGATCGGAAGAGAGTTGGGCGATTCACTCGGCTCCGACCCAGATCTTCTTGATACCGCCTGCCTGGCTCACGACTTGGGGCATCCACCCTTCGGCCACAATGGCGAGGGCGCACTTGCCCATATCGCACATAGCGCCGGGGGATTTGAGGGAAATGCCCAGAGTTTTCGGATACTTACCCGGTTGGAAGCGAAAAGTTTGGATGAGGAAGGACGCTCCATCGGAGTCAATCTGACTCGCGCATCATTAGACGCTGTTACAAAATACCCTTGGCCCCGCGAGGTGAGTTCACCGAAGTTCGGAGTGTATACAGAGGATCTGGAGATTTTTACCTGGATGCGCCAAGGGGCGCCTGATCTCCAACGGTGCATTGAGGCTCAAATAATGGATTGGTCTGATGACGTTTCGTATTCAGTCCATGATCTTGAGGATGCCCTTGTTGCGGGACAGGTGAGTGTCGGTGATTTCACCAAGGACCTCCACCTTCTATATGAGGTTATGGTCAATGAGTATGGCGTGGTCGCCAGTGAGTCTGAATTTGAGTCTGCACTTTTGCGCCTACAGAAACTATCTTGCTGGCCTTCTTTCTACGACGGTTCTCATAGAGGGCTTGCGCGGTTAAAAGATTTGACGAGCCAACTTATTGGACGGTTTGTACTAGCCGCGGAACTTGAAACTCGTCAGGTTCATGGCGCAACTCCCTTGGTTCGGTATAAAGCGAATTTGGAGGTACCTCGCGAACAGAGAATTGAGGTTGGTTTACTCAAATCAGTCGCTGGTCTTTATGTGATTGGAACACCGATGGCACAAGAGCGTTATGCCAAGCAGAGAGTCGTAATTTCTGACCTCGTCGAGATGCTTCTCCTTAATGCTCCGGCGACCCTTGATTCAATATTTTTGGTTTCATGGGAAGAGGCAAGCTGCGATGAGGAGCGCCTTCGCGTTGTTGTCGACCAGGTTGCATCTCTTACTGACCCGGGTGCTTATGCACTTCATGCCCGTCTCTCCTCGCAGATAGACTCGTAACCATGAGTGGGCGTATAAAGGATGAAGACGTTGCATACATCCGTGATCACGCACCGATCGATGAAATTGTTGGCGATTACGTTCAACTAAAGAATGCAGGAGGAGGCCAGAAGAAGGGCCTCTGCCCATTTCACGACGAGAAATCGCCTTCATTTTACGTCACCCCAAGCAAGGGGTATTTCCATTGCTTCGGTTGTCAGGTCGGAGGAGACGTTATCGCCTTCGTGATGAAGATTGATCATCTTTCATTTACGGAGACAGTTGAGCGACTTGCTGATCGCATTGGTCACCATCTGCGGTATGAGGAGGGAGTTAAGAGTGCCCCTTCTGGACAGCGCTCTCGGCTGATCGCCGCAAATGCGGAAGCAGCCAAATTCTATCAGCGACAATTGAATGAATCCTCGCAAGCGCGGGTAGGCCGCGAACTTCTCACCAAACGAGGCTTTGACCAGAGTGCCTGTGCGACCTTTGAGGTCGGCTACGCCCCTGATGAATGGGATGCACTCACAAAATATTTGCGCACTGCGGGATTTACGATTGAAGAACTTGATATTGCTGGACTTTCGAAAATGGGACAGCGCGGACCAATAGATCGTTTTCGAAATCGCCTCACGTGGCCCATCAGAGATATTTCTGGTGATGTAGTTGGTTTTGGCGCCCGCAAGTTGGCAAGCGATGAGGTTGATGATGGTCCGAAGTACCTCAATACTCCAGAGACTCCGATCTACAAGAAGAGTCAGGTACTTTACGGATTGGATAAAGCAAAGAAAGAGATTGCCAAACGCCGACAGGCCGTGATAGTCGAGGGATATACCGATGTCATGGCAGCGCACCTGGCGGGAATTCCCACCGCTATTGCTACCTGCGGAACAGCATTCGGGGCTGATCACATAAGGATAATTCGCCGACTGCTCATGGATGATGATGCATTTCGTGGGGAAGTAATTTTCACTTTTGACGGCGATGCCGCCGGGCAGAAAGCGGCTCTTCGCGCATTTAGTGATGACCAGAAATTCGTCACCCAAACTTTTGTCGCTGTCGAACCAAACGGACTTGATCCGAGTGAATTGCGCCAACAGAAAGGTGATCTGGCACTTCGTGATCTCATTGCTCGTCGTGTGCCGCTTTTTGAATTTGCAATTCGAACAGAGTTGAAAGGACATAATTTGGATTCGGCAGAGGGGCGCGTCAACGCCCTCAATGCTGCTGCACCGTTGGTTGGACAAATTCGTGACAGATCACTTCGACCCGAGTACATCAGATTGCTCGCTGGTTGGCTTGGGACTGAAGTTGAAACTGTGAGTGCCGCCGTGGGGCGCGGAGCACAAGTTTCACCGAAGGCGAGCGCGCAACCGAGCGTAGATCCGACAGAGACGGATTGGCGCCCCAATCCGAATGAACCTCGATTGGCGCTAGAGCGGGAAGTGTTGAAGGCGCGTCTGCAGATGCCTGATCTAGTATCTGGATGGAAAGATATTGAGAAAGATTCTTTTACTCACCCGATCTATGTGAAACTCAGGGATGTCATCGATGCACATGGAGACTCGGACCTTCGAATCGACCAGATTGAGGACCTCCATGTGAAAGCCCTCATTGCCGAATTGTCGGTAGAGCCAATTCGGACCGATGGCGAAATTTCACTGCGGTATGTGGAAAGTATTGTCGCCCGGCTCCGGGAAGTGGGGATGAGTCGAAAGATCGCCGAAGTGAAATCCACTCTTCAGAGGCTCAACCCCCTCACACATGAGGCT
>JACPZY010000141.1 GCA_016195215.1 Actinomycetota bacterium
CTAGATTCCAGCCTTTAAAGGAGATCGTTCGTGAATTCTTTAGCAACAATTACAGTGCCTCGCCACGACATTGCGGATGCATCATTGGCCGCGGAAGGCCGGAAGCGAATTGAATGGGCAGAAAGAAATATGCCAGTTCTCGCGCAGATCCGCGATCGATTCGCAAAGAGCCAGCCATTTGCTGGCGTACGAATTGCTGCTTGCATGCATGTCACTACCGAGACTGCAAATCTAATGCGAACACTCAAAGTGGGTGGCGCGGAAATTGCTCTCTGTGCATCAAATCCTCTCTCGACTCAGGATGATGTTGCCGCTGCGCTTGTGCATGAATTTGGAATAAGTGTTTTCGCTCGGAATGCCGTTGACCGCGACGGTTACTACTTGCACATCAATGCTGCTCTTGATATTCAACCACACCAGGTTTTTGATGATGGTTGCGATCTCGTTAACACTCTTCACACAACCCGCACTGAACTTCTTCCAGGAATCGCCGGTGGATGCGAAGAGACTACAACGGGTGTTATCCGTCTAAGTCAGATGGCGAAGGATGGAGCATTGACATTCCCAATGATCGCCGTTAACGACACTGATACGAAGCACATGTTCGATAACCGATACGGCACAGGTCAGTCAACCTTGGATGCGGTTTTCCGCTCAACTAACTTTCTTCTGGCAGGTCGCATCCTCGTAGTCGCGGGATTTGGATACTGCGGCAAGGGCGTTGCCGAGCGAGCTAAAGGCATGGGCGCAGACGTAATTGTGACTGAGATCAACCCAACTAAAGCACTGGATGCGATGATGCAGGGATACCGCGTAATGCCCATGTTAGATGCTGCCGCAATCGGTGATGTTTTTATCACCGTAACGGGCAATCGCGATGTACTACGAGAGGAGCACTTTGCCGCGATGAAGGATGGCGCAATCATGGGCAACTCCGGTCACTTTGATATAGAAATTGACGTTGCCTGGTTGGAACAGAATGCTAAGAAGAAGAACCGCAAGATTCGCCATCAAACCGATGAGTACGTGATGGCAGACGGTCGCCGATTGTTGCTGCTTGCAGAAGGCCGCTTGGTTAACCTTGGTGCAGCTGAGGGCCATCCCGCCGCTGTTATGGATATGTCGTTCTCGGATCAGGCCCTCACCGCCGAGTGGCTGGTAAAGGAGGCAAAGAATTTGCCGGCCGGCTTGCACGAAGTACCGGAGTACATCGACAAAGAGGTCGCAAAATTGAAGTTGCAGAGTATGGGCGGTCGAATCGATACGCTTACTCCAGCACAGGATATTTACCTCAATTCGTGGGAACACGGTAGCTAATGACTCTAGTTATGGTCGTCGATGATGACCAGGACCTTGCCGAGATGCTCGGTATCGTCTTAACTGGAGCCGGTATTGATGTTGATTTAGTTAGTCGTGGAGATGAAGTGATGGAAGTCTTTAGGGCTAATCCACCGGATCTCATTTTGTTGGACGTGATGTTGCCAGGTCTCAATGGAATCGAAGTCTGCAAATTGATCCGCGCCGAGTCGATGGTTCCGATTGTCATGTTAAGTGCAAAAGGTGATTCATATGATGTCGTAGAAGGTCTGGAGGCTGGTGCTGACGATTACATGGTGAAGCCTTTTAAGCATCCATCAGAACTTGTGGCTCGAATTCATACTCGGTTACGTCGTTCCTCCGCAGGTCTTACCGGGCGTCTCACTCTGGCTGATTTGGCCATCGATCTGGTCGCTCACCAGGTGACACGTGGTGGCAAGCCGATCGCTCTGACTCGCCTGGAGTTCGATCTTCTTGTCGCCCTTGCAAAGGAGCCCCGTCGAGTATTTACGCGAGATGCCCTTTTAAGCGAAGTCTGGGGATATAGGCATTCGACAGATACCCGATTGGTGAATGTCCATGTTCAGCGGTTGCGAGCCAAAGTCGAGCACGATCCAGAGAATCCAGAGATTGTGGTAACTGTTCGCGGAGTGGGATACAAAGCAGGTGTAGCGGGACGGGTGTGAAGTGGCTCGTAGAATTCGGGTCTCAGGGTTCCGTAATTCCCTAGCTTTTCGCGTAATTTTTTCAACCGTGCTTCTCTGCTTGGGTGTCGTATGGCTTACCGGCTCGGCGCTATATGCCCAACTTTCAGATGGAATCCGCAAGGTCACTATTGAATCCTCTGTTGCTGAAACCAGGTCTGCAATTTTCAACGCTCAATATCGAATAGTTGTCGCCTCCCAATCCAAAGCCAAGGCGATAAAGCAGATTGTCGACGATGTAATCGTTAACTCCCCGGGCGTCATTGGAACATCAATTATCGGCCGAGAAGTTGCGCTCTTGAGAACCAGTCCAAAATTAAACGGCGCCATAGATTACCAACGGACATCAAATGAGATGCTGGTTTCCTCAATTCCGTCCGAGCTACGTTTACGCGTTGCAAAAAGCATATCCACCGAGTGGGCGGAGACGTCGATTCGATATGCAGACGGCGGAAAAGTTTCAGCACTTGCGGTTGGAGAAAAGATCACGATTCCTGGTGCCGGTGCATATGAGATGTACCTTCTCTTCAGTCTGGCAAGCCAGAATGCGACCCTAGATCTATTGACGCGCTCGCTCTTGTTCACAGGTCTTGCACTCGTGTTGCTTATTGCATTGATTGCTTGGTTGGTTGTTCGGCAAGTAGTTCGACCTGTTCGCGAAGCTGCACGCATTGCAGAAGGGTTTACGGCTGGACATTTGGAACAGCGGATGCTGGTGAAGGGAAATGATGAGATTGCGCGGTTGGGGACTTCCTTCAACGAGATGGCGCTTTCCTTGCAGAGTCAGATCTCGCGCTTGGAGAACTTGTCCAGCGTGCAGCAGCGTTTTGTCTCTGACGTTTCCCACGAATTGAGGACTCCACTTACGACTCTTCGAATGGCTTCAGGAGTAATCCACTCGGCTCGTGATCAATTTGACCCAACCATTGCACGGAGCGCTGAGTTATTAGTGGCTCAATTGGATCGATTCGAGCGACTCCTGGAAGACCTATTGGAAGTGAGCCGCTTTGATGCGGAAGTGGCAGTGTTGGAGAGTATTGAATTCGACATAGTCGCCCTTACCACTAAGTGCATCGATGATCTGAACCTCCTTGCCAAAGAACAATCCACAACTATTGAATTGTTCCATGACGAGGGATCTATCTTCATCCAGGCCGATATTCGACGAGTCGAGCGAATATTGCGAAACTTGCTGAGCAATGCAATTGAGTATTCAAATAACAAGCCAATAAGCGTTCGAATCGTTGCCTCAGAAACGGAAGTTGCTGTGGGAGTTCGCGATTACGGTTTTGGCTTAGATGAAGATTCAGCTTATCGAGTCTTTGATCGATTCTGGAGAGAGGATCCATCCAGAGCAAGAGTCCGAGGCGGCACTGGGCTTGGTTTGTCAATTGCCCTGGAGGATGCACGCCTTCATGATGGTGAGCTTGAGGCATGGGGACGTCCGGGTAAGGGAGCCCACTTTGTACTTACACTTCCGCGTTGGAGGGGAGGAGTCGTCGAATCCCGTTTGATCCGATTACAGCCCGAGGATTTCTCATCCACAACGCCCTGAGGTAAATGCAATCTAGACTTTTGGAATCCCAAGACTTGGTAAATGCAATTTCTTACTTCGCTTCAAGAGTTGTTATTTCCACCGCACTGTTTGGGATGTGGGTTGCCTAGTGCGCCTCTCTGTTCTCGATGCAAGAATTCGTTTCCTTTAGATAACCACCAGATTCACATTGGCAGAGTTACTGTATATTCTGCAGTCAACTACAACGCAGTCACTCGTCGAATTCTTCTTGCCGCCAAAGAGGACGGGGTGCGAAGCGCTGACGATCTAATTGTTAGCGCGCTCCACCACTCACTTCTGTACGCCATGCGAAATACTGACAATCAACCGATTCTCGTGCCAATCCCGTCGGCGTCGAGAGCAGTACGAACCCGAGGCAGAGATTTCGTTCAGGAAATTTCCAAACGCCTTTCCCCATTGGTTGGCCTTCCCGTGCAGAATCTTCTCCGCCATAATCGAATGGTGAATGATCAATCCCGCCTTGATGCCTCGGGCAGATTCAAGAATTTGGATGGAGCAATAACTCTCACCAAACGCCCCATTCGCGTGCACGAGGTATTTCTCATCGACGATCTTGTGACTACGGGCGCTACCTTAAATGAGGCTGTGAGAACCCTAGAAGTGAGCGGTTTTAAGGTCGCTGGCGCGGTTACAGCGCTCGTATCTCTTCCCCTACGATAGGACAATGGACCTCGGTCCGTAACTATCGGATTTCTATTGAGCAGTTTTCTTGGGTAGGAAAGGTAATGGCATGCCAGCATTTCTGGATCGAATCTTGCGAGCGGGCGAAGGACGAATGCTGCGCGATCTGGGCAAAGTAGCCAGCGTAATCAACTCTTACGAAGATCGCATTGCAGAGTTAAGTGACGAAGCTCTCCGTGGGATGACCAATACTTTTAAGGGGCGACTTGCCGAAGGTGAGACCTTGGAAGACATCCTTCCCGAAGCTTTTGCCCTCGTTCGAGAGGCGGCAAAACGCACCCTAGGACAGCGCCATTATGACGTCCAACTCATGGGAGGAACTGCCCTGCACCAAGGAAACATCGCAGAGATGCGCACCGGTGAAGGAAAGACTCTTGTCGCAACACTTCCTTCTTACTTGAATGCACTCGCCGGACGTGGAGTGCACGTCGTAACTGTCAACGATTATTTGGCCGAGCGCGATAGTGAGTGGATGGGTCGTATTCATCGTTTCTTGGGTCTGAGCGTTGGGGTAATTCTGGGATCGATGGATCCGGCTGAGCGAAGGATTGCTTATGCGGCCGATATCACCTACGGAACCAACAATGAGTTCGGCTTCGATTATTTGCGAGACAACATGGCTTGGACACTCGATGAGTGCGTTCAGCGTGATCACTACTACGCTATTGTCGATGAGGTTGACTCTATTCTTATTGATGAGGCTCGAACACCTTTAATTATCAGTGGACCAGCCGATAAGGCGACGAAGTGGTACGTCGAATTCAATAACATTGCAAATAAACTAGTTCGCGATCTTCATTATGAAGTAGACGAAAAGAAACGCACCTCGGGGATTCTTGAAGAGGGCGTTACTAAAGTGGAAGAGTTATTGGGAATTCAAAATCTCTACGAAGCCGCTAATACGCCTTTGATTAGTTACTTGAACAACGCGGTCCGCGCAAAGGAGCTCTTTAAGCGGGATAAGGACTACGTTGTCATGAATGGTGAGCTCCTTATCGTAGATGAGCACACGGGCCGTATTCTTGCAGGACGCCGATACAGTGAAGGGATGCACCAGGCACTTGAGGCCAAAGAACGCATTGAGATTCAAGATGAAAATCAGACCCTTGCGACAATTACGTTGCAGAACTATTTCCGTCTTTACGAGAAGATTTCTGGCATGACTGGAACAGCGATGACTGAAGCCGCAGAATTCCAGCAGATTTACAAATTGGGTGTTGTCACTATTCCGACTAACCGTGAAATGATTCGCGTCGACCAAGCGGATTTGGTTTACAAATCTGAAGTGGGCAAATTTACTGCGGTGGCGCAAGATATTGTTGAACGGCACCGAAAAGGACAACCAGTTCTCGTTGGAACGGTGAGCGTAGAGAAATCTGAAGAACTCTCTGCCGTGCTTCGAAAGAACGGCGTCCCACACGAAGTTCTCAATGCTAAGCATCACGAGCGTGAAGCCGCGATTATCGCGCGAGCGGGAACACTCGGTGCGGTCACAGTGGCAACGAACATGGCCGGTCGTGGAACCGACATCATGCTGGGCGGAAACGCTGAGTTTATGGCGGATTTTGAACTCCAAAGAAGAGAGCTCTCACCGGTTGACACCCCAGAGGAGTACGAGCTTGCTTGGCCTGCGGAAGTAGCAAAACAGAAAGCTGCTGTCGCAAAGGAGCACGAGGAAGTGATCGCACTCGGAGGTCTTTACGTACTCGGTACCGAGCGCCACGAATCCCGCCGTATCGATAATCAGTTGCGCGGACGATCGGGACGACAAGGAGATCCAGGAGAATCGCGTTTTTATCTCTCCTTGCAGGATGACTTGATGCGTCGATTTAATTCAGGAATGGTTGAGAGGTTCCTCTCGGCCGCCGGAATTCCTGAGGATGCTCCCATAGAATCCAAGATGGTAAGCAATGCAATTCGTTCGGCTCAAACGCAAGTTGAGGCACAGAACTTTGAAATGCGTAAGAATGTTCTGAAATATGACGATGTTCTTAATCGCCAGAGACAAGTTGTATATGGAGAGAGACGGCTTGTCCTTGAGGGTAAAGACATTAAGGATCAAGTTCAGACTTTCTTAGCAGAAACTATTTCAGCATACGTTTCCGCCGCTACGGCGGATGGCTATGCCGAAGACTGGGATCTTGAGACTCTCTGGACAGCGTTGAAAACTCTCTACCCGATATCATTTACGATAGAGGAGTTGGACGCTGAATTAGGTTCCCGAAATGCTCTCGACACTGACTTCCTTCACCAGAAGATCCTTGACGACGCACTCGCTGCGTACGCCCATCGCGAAGAGATGCTGGGATCGGAAGTCATGCGCGAACTTGAGAGAAAAGTTCTGCTCTCAGTTCTAGACCGTAAGTGGCGCGAACATCTCTACGAAATGGATTACCTACAAGAGGGAATTGGTCTTCGCGCGATGGCGCAGCGCGATCCACTCGTTGAGTATCAGAATGAAGGATTTGAATTATTCTCTGCCATGATGGATGCGATTAAAGAGGAAATAGCAGGATACCTCTTCAACATTGAAGTCACTGTAGAGGAATCAAGTAATGAAGTGTCTGGCAAGGGACTCGATGAGCATTCTGCCCCTACCCAATTGCAATATTCATCACCTGATGAGTCGGGCTCCAAATCCTCGAGCGGAATATCGCGGAACGCGCCATGCCCTTGTGGTTCTGGTAAGAAGTACAAGCGTTGTCATGGAGAGAAGCAGACTTTATAGGAGAGTGAGTGAGGTGCAGAGCCAGCGACGGTCAACTCCCTCAAAACGGAGCGCAATTGATCGCACGCGCTTCTCAAACCTCACTGTGATTGTTGACTCGCTGATGCCATCCAAAGGCTCGCACTGATGTAATTTTCGAATGCGTCCGACTTCCTTCTGCGAACCGACCTTCCTCACGAGTTCTGAGTAGATGGTGTGGTGGCACCAGCGTGAGAGTTGGGCTGGCTGACGTTTTGCCGCCCAGATTTCAAGGACACTTACTCCAAACTTCAATGCCCAAATTCGAAGATCCGGCAATTCGCTCGCGGAGGTGGGTTGTGGTGCGAACTCTGGATCGTATTCCTCTCCAAATTGTGTTGGGATCGAGTAAAGGAGTGGCTTCCTCTCCAGAGGCGGCTGGATATCCTCTCGGTAGAGATCCAACATGGGGTGGTTCCACAGTTCGGGTTCGATGCTGGAGGTCGTAAGCATGGTGATTGGGCGAGCAATAGTTGATCTGTTTTTCATTGAGTAAGAGTGATTCGAACTTAGTCGACTGGCTTCATCCTTATGGAGGAGAACCTCCTCATCCGTACGGATGAGTGTGGATAGTGAAGTCGAGTCGGCATCGTAATGGCCGTTTAGTAGCCGACTATGAGACGCAATAAAAAAAGAAGTCAATCCAGAAATATCATCGCAATCACGTTGATCGTTGCATCTTTCCTATCAGCTTATGTACTTTCATCCCTCGCCAATCGCACCGTCTTAATCTGGTCGGCGCGCGTTCCACTAACAGTTGGATCAAAGGTTTCTGTCAACGATCTCGTACCGGAGCGGGTAGCTCTACCCGAGGGCAACGCTGTGTATCTGACTGCCGACCGAGACATAGACGGTTTTCTCATTCTCAGAGCAGTAAAGGTTGGCGAGCTTCTTCCGAAAACCTCTGTAAGCGCACGTAGCGAATCACTCAATGTGAGTGCGGTTCCCATCAAGGTGAACTCTGCCGACCTCCCCGCGGATATCACAGTCGGGGAAGTCGTTAACATTTATCATGTCGGAGACTCCCAACTTTCCAAGGAGATAGAACCACCATCTCTTGTCTTATCGCGGACATCAATTTTAGGGATCAATCGGAAAGGCGAAAATTTAGGCGGCGATTTATCTCTTACAGTTTCGACAAGTACTCGAGCTATTCTCCAACTACTGGCCGCAACTTCTTCGGGACATTTTGTGGTGGTTCGAGTAAATGGCTGAAATCGCTCTGCCGCTTATTGTTACCGCCATCGTTAATTCAGATCTCGAAGGATTTGTCGCTGGGACATTGTTTAGCCAGGGCTGGAACGTCATTCATCGAGCTCTAGATGCGCAGTCTCTGGATCGCTTCTTGGCCGATCATCACGAAGAACGCGAGAACATCATCCTCATTTATTCGCCGGATCTTCCTGGCTTATCGCCTGATTTGATTGCTTCGCATCACGGTTCGCTCCGGCAAGTCATTGGCTTTTCACAGAATCCAGATGATGAAAAGATATATCTGGGCATACATTCAACTCCGCACGATCCAACTGAATTGCTCAATATAGTTAGAAGTTTTGTAAGAGCTCCCTTGCTTCGCACAACAACCATTCAAAGTTCGAGAATCAAGAGGGCGAGAGTCATCGCTCTTGGATCGCCCTCCGGATCACCAGGGTGCACCACTGTGGCGATAAATCTGGCGATGGAATTGAGTGCGTTGGGTCATGAAACCTTGCTTCTTGATGCCGACGTGAAGCGTCCATCGGTTGCGGCACTTCTCTCACAACACAAGTTGGATGCCGAGCTCGAATCACGGGGTATCTCGCCGCATTTGAGTTTGAGTGAATTCACCCAGGCGCGAGTCCATCAGTTCCCCGATTATCTTGATCGCTTCACCGAGAAGTTTGATTTTCTCATTATAGATCTCGGTTCAATCGAAGGCGTCTCGGACTCTCTTACCGACAGGCGATGGACTTCCACGCTCATCCATTGGTCTTGCGAAAGAGCCGATGAGCTCTGGATTCTCGGAAGAGCCGACGTGCTTGGACTTTATCGCATGAAGATGTTGGTCGAGGATTTCACTCGAATCTCAATTCGGGCGAAGGTAAGCGTAATCCTCAATATGAGGGTCAGTGGTAGAAGAGGTGAGCAACGTGAAACTCACTTTCTGTCGAGCGTGGCTTCACTTCAACCTCAGCGAATATTCTCACTACCACGTGATAGTCGGTCAACTTCAAAGGCGGAGGATGAACGCACAACTCTCATAGAAATAGACGAAAGGGGAATGCTCCGAAAGTCGATCGCGAGGATGGCGGTCGAGGTAGCAGGCTAACTCCTTATACCCTTCTCGCATGCGCGCATATGTGGCAGCCACTCTCGACGAATTATCCGAGATGCTGGAGAAGAAAACTTTTCGATATGAGACCGCCTACATTCTCACACCGGCATTTGCTCAATCGAATCCGGGATTGAATAACGAGGAGTTGGAGTTTGAACTCTCGTGGATTGCTGCACAGAGGTCACGGGCCCGTGGGGTGGATTCTCTGGGACTCGTGCTAGCAGTTGATTTGCTCAACACTCAATTAGGCGACGCGCTAAAAGATCAGGTTCGATTACTTTCTGATATCCAATGGTCCCAAGTTGAA
>JACPZY010000154.1 GCA_016195215.1 Actinomycetota bacterium
CCAATTCGGTAGTTACGCCCCACTTGGGAAGAATTTCCATGAGGATGACGTAGCACGAACTAAACATCGAAGCAGATGCAACGACTCGATCCCCCGCCTTAACCAGGCAGGCAATGGAAGCGAACATCGCTGACATTCCAGAGCCCGTGCCCACGCAATACTCTGCACCTTCAATTGCCGCCAATCGTTCTTCAAACATGGCGATGGTTGGATTTGCAAAACGACCGTAGAGAAAGTGGTCGGTCTCATCGGCGAAAGATTCAACAGCCTGTTCGGCGCTGGCGTAAGTGAATCCGCTGGTGAGGTAGAGAGCTTCAGAAGTTTCCCCAAAGCCGGAACGGGCCAATCCAGCTCGAACAGCATGCGTCTCAGGATGGAGTGACCACTGTGGATCGGGACGTTCGGGCAGGGGTTGGTATCCCCAAGGGCGTTTGCTCATAGTGAAAGTGTAAGGTGAGCATCATGTCGATTTTTGCACTCTCTGTTTCAGACCTCAGCAAGAAGTACGGGCAACAGCAGGCCCTCTCCCACGCCACATTTGAAGTTTCCTTCGGGACTGTCTGTGGGTTTGTCGGACCAAATGGCTCGGGTAAAACAACCACAATGCGGATGCTCCTCGGGCTGATCACCCCAACGGGCGGAAATGCCCACGTACTTGGCGAGCCCATAAGCCACCCGGAGCGGTACCTGGATCGAGTCGGAGCGATGATCGAAGGGCCGGCCTTCTATCCAGCCCTCAGCGGCGCCGAGAACCTCAGGTTTCTCGCGACCCTCGGTGGGCTGGCAACCAGCCAAATACCGGAACTTCTCGAACGAGTCGGCCTGGGAGAGCGAGCCGAGTCAAAATATAAAACGTACTCCTTAGGCATGAAGCAACGTCTGGGAATTGCGGCAGCCCTTCTTCCCAATCCACAGTTGCTTCTGCTTGACGAACCCACAAATGGTTTAGATCCTGCAGGTATCCAAGAAATTCGTGAACTCCTGCGCTCGCTCGCAGATGATGGGACGACAGTATTTCTTTCTTCTCATTTACTTTCAGAGATCGAAATGATCAGTGATTCGCTGGTGATGCTCCGCAAGGGCGAAGTAGTCTTCGCTGGCAAGACTCAAGAACTTTTATTGCAACAGCAGCCCACCATCCTTGCCAAGAGCGCTGATCCTAAAGATCTTCCGCGCTTACTTGAAATTGCGCACCAAGCTGGACATGAGGGATCGGTTATTGGCGAGGTCGCCCACATACTTGGACCAACTGAATGGGCTGGCACTTTGAATAGATTGGCATTTGATTCGGGAATTATTCTTATTCAGCTCGAGCCCATGCTTCCAACTCTGGAAGAAACATTCTTCGAGATGACAGGGGAGATTTGATGATCCGCGTCTTTCTTGCCGAGAGTAGAAAGTTACGACGCCCAGGGTTGTTCGTAGGAACCATGGCCGCAGTAATTGGAGTGAGTGCGCTGGTTACCTCGCTCCTCTTTCTTCTGATTGATTCCGCACGGGGTAATGGCCGTGCAGGAGAATTGGTCACTCGTGCATCGTTAGAACTACCCCAAGGAATATCTGTGGGATTTAGCGGCTCGGCTGGGCTATTGGGGCTCGTTGCGCTCTGCGTCTTTGCATCGCAGACTGCGCAGGAGTACTCGTATGGGACTCTTCGCAATTTATTGGTTCGTCAACCCCGGCGTCTCACGCTTTTACTTGGAAAATTTCTCGCGATGAATCTCTTCGCACTCCTCTCTGTGATCTTCTCTGCAATTGTCAGCGTCTCATTGGCTTATGCTCTCTCAGGGAAAGCTAAAGTCTCGACGGCCGCATGGTCAACATCCGATGCCCGAATATCTCTTATCCATACTTTCATCAATGTATTCATATCTGTGATTGCCTACGGGACGATTGGCATGATCCTCGGCTTACTGCTCAGATCTCCGATTAGTTCAATATCAATAGGCGTGGGTTGGCTACTTGTTGTTGAAAGTATTATCGCGGCCACTGTCAAAAATTCTGGGAAATGGATGCCTGGTCAATTGATGAATTCGATCGCCTCTGGAGGCGATTTCAATGCGAGTTATTCGCATGCAATCACTGTGTTATTCGCATATTTGGTCGTAGGAGTGACTCTCGTTTCCGTGCTCTTTCGCAGACGCGATGTAGCGAATTAGAGACACAACGTAGAAGTTGGTCGAATTCTCAGAATTGGCGTTTATCATCAATTCTTTGAGCTACTTATTGGGAGGAATGTCTTGCAACGCAATAAGGGAAGCAATAAGGGTATTCGTGTCGTAGTCATCGCGCTTGCTTTAGTGCTGGTGATTAATGTCGCGCCCTCATTTGCAAAATCTCCGAAACCAACACTGGCCCAGATTGAAGCGGCAAAGAAAGCCGAGGCAGCAAAGCGTGCTGCTGCAAGGGCTGCTGCGGAGCAATTGGCCCAAGCGAATCAGAATCTTCGCGTCCTAACATCGAAGGCCGATAATGCACGCGCAAGGTATGTAAGTGCGCTGGCGGCTTTAGCAGATGCTCGAAAAGTTTCGCAGGCTGCGACCCTCCACGCTCTTCAAACCACTGCTTCTGTAGCAGCGGCACACCGCGTTATTGGACAGCTTGCTTCTAACGCCTACATTATGGGCGGCGGGCTCACGGATATTGAGCCGTTGTTAAATTCAAATGGCCCGCAGGATCTTATAGATCAACTTTCAAACCTCAATACTTTAGGTGCAAATAATTCGACAGCGCTAGATCGCTACAAGGCCGCTGAAGTGGTTGCACGTCAGGCGCAGGCCGAAGCCGATGCAGCAAAGCTTGCTCAACAGAGGGCGACCTATGCGGTTGCTGTTGCCAAGAAGAGCGCTGATGACGCAAAGGCTGCACAGCAGACTGAAGTTGATGCGTTACAGAAAGTTCAAGAGGAATTGATACGACAACTCGCAAGTGCGAAGCAAGTTCGAATTACTCTGGAGCAGCAGCGGCAGTTGGCACTGCTGGAAGAAGCCCAGGCAAAGCAGGCCGAGCAGACCCCTGGTCAAGCAAAAATCTGGCCTGACATCGGCTTCAAGGGAAAATCAACGGTAAGAACCACGCAAGCACAGCAACTTATTGCCGTGGAGTATGCGCGCAAGCAGGTCCTAGCGAAGAAACCTTATGTTTGGGGAGCCCAAGGTCCGAATTCATTTGATTGCTCCGGGCTGGTCTATGCAGCGTTTAAGGCAGCAGGTCTAGGTTGGCCCAATTGGGATCGACTCAATGCAGCGCTTTATGCGGGGTACGTCAAACATGTCTCACTTGATTCCTTGCAACCTGGCGATCTTCTTTTCTACTCCTATAAAGGAACAATTAGCACCATCCACCACATGTCGATTTACGCGGGCAATGGCATGGTCTGGGAAGCGAGATCGACAAAGACTGGATTGAGATACTCCAATATGTACAGTGTTAGCGGGCTTATGCCATTTGGCGGTCGGGTCTAGTCTTATCTGCATGACTCACTCCACCACTAGCACAATGGTGGCGATTCGAAGTGCGGTCCGTCTGCAATTAGAGAAGATCGAACCCGGAGAGAAAGTCATCGTGGCCTGCTCTGTAGGTGCAGATTCTCTTGCTCTCAGTTATGCATTGGCGATTGAAGCTAAAAAACGTGCGATACAAGTTATTGGCGTGACAGTTGACCACCAACTACAACCTGGCTCTGGGGAGCAGGCAGAGAGAGTTGCCGGGCAATTATCGCAGATGGGTATTTCTCTCTGTGAAATTGCGAAGGTAGAAGTGGCTCTCACTGATGGAATGGAGGCTTCTGCCAGGCGAGTGCGGCATGCAGCAATCAATACAGTTCGCGAAAAGCATGGAGCGGCGAAAATATTTCTGGGCCACACCCGGGATGACCAAGCGGAGAGCGTCCTGCTCGGCCTGGTCCGTGGATCTGGCACTCGTTCGCTCTCGGCGATGGCGGTGGAATCTGGAAAGTACCTTCGCCCCCTCCTAGGAATTACGCGAATTCAGACTCTAGGCGCCTGCAAAGAGGTCGGGCTGGTACCTTGGCATGATCCGCATAATGATGATCCGCAATTTCTCCGATCTCGTATACGAACCCAGGTTCTGCCCATTCTTGAAGAGAAGATTGGACCCGGAATTGCAGCTGCGCTGGCCCGCAGCGCTGGGCTACTCCGTGATGACGCTGACGCTCTGGATGAATGGGCTATGAGCGAATTCGAGAAGATCGACCCGAGGTCGATCGAGATTTCACAGTTAACCTACCTGCCCAGAGCGGTCCGAAGTCGAATGATTCGAGCCGCAATTTATTCCTTAGGCGCCCCCCAGGGCTCCATTTCGGCCGAACATGTCAGCTCAATTGAGGCTTTGGTCACTTCTTGGAGCGGTCAAGGGGTAGTGAGCCTGCCTGGCGGTGTGAAGGTCGAGCGATTATCGGGCAGACTTTCGCTCTCACCCAAAGAGGATTAGCGAGGAACCGTGGAGTTATCAGTGATCGGCAACGAAGTTGAACGAGTGGTTGTCACCGAAGATGAGATTTCAGCGAAGGTGAAGGAATTGGCAGGTCGGATCGAAACGGATTACCGCGATCGAGACTTGCTAATGGTGGGAGTTCTTAAAGGCGCCATTATGGCAATGGCGGATCTATCCCGTGCCCTTCAACGTCATGTCGATATGGATTGGATGGCTGTCTCCTCGTACGGCTCAGGAACAAAATCCAGCGGTGTCGTTCGAATTCTCAAAGATCTAGATCGCGACATAACCGGACGTGAGGTTCTCATTGTTGAGGATATTGTTGATTCAGGTCTCACCCTTTCTTGGTTAAAGGCCAATCTTGAGTCGCGTGGAGCCAAGAGCGTTGAGATACTTGCCATCTTGCGAAAACCTGATGCTGCCAAGGTCGACGTCAAAGTCAAGTATGTTGGGTTTGAAATCCCAGCTGATTTTGTGGTCGGTTACGGCCTCGATTACAACGAGAAGTACCGCAATCTCCCATTTGTTGGCGTACTCGCCAAACATATGTACTCCTAAGAGAAGAGAACTTCGAAAACATGGCTCAGAAGAAGACTGATAAGAAGACCCAACGGAAGAAGCCTCAAACGCGCCCGCAGCGAATTCTTCGAGGCCCGCTTTTTTGGATCGTTGTTGCGATTATTGCCGTCACCATCTTTGGTCAAGTCTCTGCTGCCAGCAACAAATACACGAAGGTAACAACTTCTCAGATTATTTCTGCAATTTCAAAAGGAGAAGTTGACTCCGCACTATTGATCGATAAAGAACAGCGGATTCAAATCATTCTAAAGGCCGGAACATTGATCAACGGTTCATCAAAAGTTGAGGCTTATTACATAACGGGGCAGGAGCCAACACTTGTTGAATTACTGGTGGGCAATCCACCTCCACACTCATGGTCGGTAAAGATCGCCTCTCAATCTCTCCTGGTATCTCTCTTCTTCTCCTTCGGTCCGATTCTCGCAATCGGATTCCTCTTCTTCTTGATGATGGGACAGGCGCAGGGCGGCAATCGCGCATTCTCGTTCGGAAAATCAAAGGCGAAATTGCAGGACAATGATGTTCCGAAGACAACTTTTGCTGATGTCGCAGGGTCAGCTGAGGCGGTAGCTGAACTCAGTGAGATTAAAGATTTCCTCGCCAATCCTCCTAAATACCTGGCACTTGGCGCGAAAATCCCCAAAGGAGTTCTCCTTTACGGCCCTCCAGGAACAGGTAAGACACTTCTTGCACGTGCGGTCGCCGGCGAGGCAAACGTCCCCTTCTATTCAATATCTGGCTCAGATTTTGTAGAAATGTTCGTAGGTGTGGGGGCTGCCCGGGTACGCGACCTCTTTAATCAGGCAAAAGAGAATGCCCCCGCAATCGTCTTCGTTGATGAAATTGATGCTGTAGGACGCCAGCGAGGTGCTGGTCTAGGTGGCGGTCATGATGAGCGCGAACAGACTCTTAACCAACTCCTTGTTGAGATGGACGGTTTTGAAACCAACAGCTCCGTAATTCTTATTGCGGCAACTAACCGCCCAGATATTTTGGATCCTGCGCTACTTCGTCCTGGACGGTTCGATCGCCAAATTCCAGTTGAGCGCCCTGATTTAAAGGGTCGTGAGGAGATTCTCAAAGTACATGCAAAGGGCAAGCCGCTTGATGGTGATGTTGACCTCCTCAATTTCGCACGCCGTACTCCGGGTTTCACGGGCGCTGATTTAGCAAATGTTCTTAATGAGGCGGCTCTTCTCACGGCGCGTGAAGAGAAGAAGATCATTACAAATGGTGCTCTAGATGAAGCAATCGATCGAGTGATGGCCGGACCTCAACGGAAGAGTCACCTGATGAGTGAAGAGGAACGACGGGTCACTGCATATCACGAAGCCGGACATGCATTAGTTGCTCACTCATTGCCGCATACCGATCCCGTACACAAAATCACTATTATGCCAAGAGGTAGGGCATTGGGCTACACGATGGTGCTACCTGATGCTGATCGCTACTCAGTGACTAGAAATCAATTACTGGATAAATTGGCCTACTCACTCGGTGGACGCGCAGCAGAAGAGTTGATCTTCCATGATCCCTCTACCGGTGCGAGCGATGATATTGATAAGGCGACAACACTCGCGCGCGCGATGGTTACTCAATACGGAATGACTGAATCGATCGGC
>JACPZY010000155.1 GCA_016195215.1 Actinomycetota bacterium
AGGAAGGAGCTGAGCACTTGGTCGGTAGAGAATTACCACAGCGGTACCAAGAGTGAGTAGAACTAATATCGAAACCAAGAGACCCAACCAGCGAAGATCGTATTTGCGAAGTGCAAAGAGATAGGCCCCGCTAAAGGCGAGCGCGCCAGTAATTGAGAATTCGTACATATTCCCCCACGGCACCCGACCGGAAGAAAGCCCGCGGAAAATTACCCCGGCAAAAAGTAGTAAGAATCCCAGAATCATAAACGCTGTCGCAATGCGACCAGCTCTCTCAGTCCGCTTGTAGTCAAGCGTTTGTAGAAGGAGACTGCCCGTAACGGGGGTTGGTTCATCCCGCTGTGGCGCACGGAGAGCCCAGGCCGTCTCGTATGCGTGCGCAAAAAAAGCCAGTGTGAAGACGGCCATCGAAGAATAAATAGAATAGTTAGAGAGATATGCCCACGATGATCCTGTCATCTGCCTGCCTTCTTCAATTCGGCTACCAATATATTTATTTCGTTCTCTAAACCTGGAGCACCATTCTTGGCCAAGCCGGCAACTTCAACAACTCCATCATTTCTGCGACGGATCCAAATTCGACGACGGCGTGTGAATAGTGACCCGAAGAGCCCAAGGATCGCAAGGATACCCCCAAGAAGTGCATATATCTTCCCGGGGTCTCTCACTACCGAAAGATTTACCCAGGGAACAAATCCATCAAAAGTGATGCTTCCATCGGCAAATGTGAACCGCTCTCCAAGGCTTAAAGATTTCAATCCGATCTTCTCCATTTTGGAGGTATCAACTCGGTAGACAGATTGAGGAATGCCCTGATCTAAACCGAGATCACCCTTCCAGGCTGAGAGAAGGAGTCTCGGATCTAAGGCTTCAGGGAAAGAGGAGAAACCCCCTCGGATCTTGTCTCGTACCGCTGTCGGCAAGAAAGAGGAAACAAACCCAAGTTGGGGCGTCGAATCTGGGACTTTAATCGCACCGATAGAGGATAAATTGCCATCCTGTGGCAGAAATGGAATCGGGCCCTGAAGTACGACTGCTCCAGATTCATCTCGTACTGTGACAACGGGTGAGTATCCATTGGCCTGCAGATAGATACTCGTGCTCCCCAACGTTAGAGGGCTGTTCACTTTAATTATACGACGAACTTTTGGCCCACCGGGTTTCTCAGTGAGCGTGACATATAGTGTGTAGTCCTCTGGGGCATTTGTGATTGGGTTGTACTTTGGGACGAACTTATCGACCGTGAGCATAAATGGGGAGAGCGAATAATCACTAAATAATTTTCCATAGCTCAAATTGTCATAAGACGGTGGTGTATTGGTGAATCGTTCTCCTACATTGACGATTGCCGCCCCGCGCATTCCAAATAGAGCGCCAATACTTACCCCAATGAGAATTAAGATGAGAGCAAGGTGGAAGAAGAGATTTCCCGTCTCCCGTAAATAGCCTTTCTCTGCCGAGATCGATCCGTCAACTTCACGTATGCGGAACCGCTTCCCCTTAAGCCATACCCTGGCATCATCAACCTCGGTGTCACCTCCTTGCCAATTTTGAAAGAACTCCATACGGTCTAGATATTGCGGGGTCATTGGAGGAATTGCGCGTGCAGCCCGTAGGTGCTCAAAAGCACGGGGGAGCACGCATCCGATTAACGAAATGAAAAGAAGTATGTAGATCGCGCTAAACCATGGCGAGCCATAAACATCAAAGAGCGAGAACCGGTCCATCCAACGAGCAAGAGTTGGGTCATTTGTAAAAACCCGTTGAACTCTCATTGGATTCTGAATTCTCTGTGGAATTAAAGAGCCGGGCACGGATGCAACAGCCAGGAGAAGTAAGAGCATCAGAGCAGTGCGCATACTTGTGAGCTGGCGCCAAGCAAACCGAAATAAACTGATGATGCCTAACTCCGGGATATCTGTCCGATCGCTCATTTAGACCACCGGAATAAAATTGGAGACCAGAGATCTCGTAGAGTTCATGATCTCATTCCATATTCCAAAGACCTGAAGTAAACCGATGAGGATAAGAATAACTCCGCCGACAGAGCTCACGACATTGCCATGACGAGTCATAAATCGTCGTATACCTTCTGACTTATCCAGGAACAATCCGGTGAGAATAAATGGGATACCCAGACCTACGGAGTAGCCCAATGCCAAGATCGCGCCACGGAGAGCGCTCGCCTGCTCCACGGCTAAGGTCTCTACGGCGGCCAGGGCCGGACCGATGCAGGGCGTCCACCCGACTCCAAAGAGGAACCCCAGTACCGGGGCCCCTATCAGGCCGCCCGCCGTGGACATTCTTGGCCGGTATGTGGGCATCATTGGGAAAACGCCCATGAAGATTATTCCAAGTGCGATAGTGAAGAAACCTAAGATCCGAGTGATTCCGCTCTGGTAGGCGAGAATCTTCGATCCCAGCCCGCCAAAGAGTGCTCCATACGATACGAAAAGAGCAGTAAATCCAGAGATAAAGAGAACTGAACCAAGAAGAATCCGACCCCGGCTCTTTGACATACCCGCTGCATAAGAGAGGTATCCCGGTACCAGAGGAAGTACACAGGGAGAGAGGAATGAAATCAGACCAGCGAGAAGAGAAATTGGAAGGGCGATCAATAAAGCCCCATCCAGTATCTGATTCACAAGTAGGTCTTTCATTCCTTTGAGACCCGCATTATCAGATCGGTCAAGGAAGCAATCGTAATTGCGCCGGAAATCCTGCCAGCAACTTTGCCATTCTTATCTATTACTATCGTGGTGGGAATCGCGTTGGCAATCAGAGAGTTGCGGAACTTAAGCAGAATAGAATCATCGATGAGTGATGGGTATGGGACCGCAAATCTCTTTACGTAAGCACGGGCCGTGGAGAAGTTATCCCTCGTCAAGACACCCACAAAGCTTACCTCCGGGAAACTTCTCGATACCTCATTGAGGGAGGGAGCTTCAGCACGACACGGTGCGCACCATGAGGCCCAAACGTTGAGAACTCCGATACGACCTTTTTCTAACCGGTAGAAGCGACCATCAAGAGTTTTTCCCTCAATGGGCGGAGCAGAGACGCGTGCACTTGCATTGATGAAGGTAACTGTTCCGTTGCCCGCAACGAAACTCGTTGAGCCAGAAGTCGAACTTCCCCCGCCACATCCTGAGAGAAGTAGCGCGGACAGGACCCCAAGGAGGGATACTCGCCAGATACCTCTCATTACTTCTTCACGGGGAGTAGGTGATGCGCCGGCTCTGAATAACTTATGCCTGAAATCATATTCTCCTCGTCAAAATGAATTGTCGTGACGGAGGCGAGGGAACACTCTCTCCTGCGAGGGTCGTGAATCAAGCGACGTCCCTCAATTGAGCTGCGAAGAATCCAAATGGGAAGCTGATGCGAGACGCAGATCGCATCTTTCCCATCGGCAGCCTCGCGCGCTGCGAATACTGCGGCCAACATCCGGTTTACTTGATCCACATAGGGCTCTCCCCACGATGGTCGCCATGGGTTCCAGAGATGGCGCCAGGCGCGGGGATGAAGGAGTGCTCCATCGCCGACACCAAAGGCCAGTCCTTCAAAAACATTCGCGGCCTCAATTAATCTTTCATCCGTCGTAATCGACAAGTTGTGTGCGTTTGATATGGGCTGGGCAGTTTCTTGCGCCCGCTGCAACGGCGAAACATGGAGCGCGCCTAAATCAAGAGTCTGGGACCAATCCCCCAATGTCTGCGCCATTGCCTGACCACGCTCAGAGAGCCGCCATCCTGGTTGGCGACCGTAGAGAATCTTTTTTGGATTCTCTACTTCACCGTGACGGATCACGTGAACCTTTGAGCTCCCACTTGAGATCATGGCGAAATCATAGGGCGTTGGCATCATCCTGAGATCACTAGGCTAGGTATATGGCTCCGACCCCCAAACGAGCGGCATTCTTTGATGTCGATAACACGCTTATACGGGGATCTACTCTCTACTTTCTTGGGCGTGGCATGTACCAACGGGGCTACTTCAGCAAATCCGATATATCGCGATTTGTTCTGGCAAATCTCCGTTTCCGTTTAACCGGAAAAGAAAACCCTGAAGAAATGAAGCGTTGGCAGAATGCGGCAATCGAGTTCATCGGCGGTCACAAGGTAGATGAGATGGCAAAGATGGCTCAGGAGGTTTACGACGAATATGTCTCACCCGCCTTATGGCAAGGAACCATAGATATCGCTCAGACACATCTCAGCAATGACGAAGAAGTCTGGCTCGTAACTGCAGCCCCCGAAGATATGGCTCAGCTCATTGTCGATCGACTTGGATTTACGGGAGCTCTGGGAAGTAGGGCGGAAACAGCGGACGGTATCTACACTGGGCAGATGTCAGGCAATCTGCTCCATGGAAAAGAGAAGGCGATCGCGATCAAGGAATTGGCAGCAGAGCGTGGGTTCGATTTAGCAGATTGCTTCGCCTACTCAGATAGCCATAATGATCTTCCACTCTTACTTGCAGTCGGTCACCCTAGCGCCATAAATCCTGATGCTGTGCTGAGAATCCGCGCCCTCCGAGAATCGTGGCCCATACATGACTTCCGGCGGGCGCGGATAATTAATCGAACCTGTGGCCCTCTCTTTAGCCGAGTGGCCTCTATCGCGGTCTTAATGCTCCCTCGTCGCGGCCGCGAGAAAGATCGGTAAGCACCGACCTCTCCCAAGCACTAATGTAGAGCGGTTATGGAAACGCGCTCCTTTACTGACTATCTCCGTGGGTTAGACGACACGGCCCTTCTGACGCTCTTTGCGCTCCGTCCGGACATTGTCTCCCCCGTACCACCTGAGTTCTCCTCTCTTGCCATCCGCGCGAATTCTCCACCTAGCCTCTCTCGCGCCATTGAATCTCTCAATGAGTGGCAATTCCAAGTCCTTGAAGCATGCACCGCACTCGATGAACCAATGACCGAGAGGCAGATAATTTCGCTCACTGATACATCTGCGAAGTTCGTCATTCCCCACCTCGTCGAGATGGCCCTTCTCTACAGATCAGAGGATGGTTTCTGGCTTCCTGGCTCTCTGAGAGATCTTCTCGGGAATGAACCTGCCGGGCTTGGGCCCTCTTCCGTGGCTAAATTATCGATGAAGAAGTTAGATGAAGCCCCCGAGGCCTCGAAAAAAATCTTAGAACGTCTGGTGTGGGGTCCTCCCCGCGGCAGCGTCGGCGATATCAGAAACCCCGGGCCAGCAATTGCCTGGTTATTAAAAGAGAAATTCTTGATTCCTTTAGATCAACGGACTGTTGTGCTGCCACGAAATGTCGCCCTACATTTGCGTGGGGGGAAAGTACATAGGAACCCAGCACCAAATCCTCCAACCCTCAAGGGAAAGAAGATTGAACAGAAAGCCGTAGATCGGGCAGCCATTGCAAATATCGGAACAGTTCTTCGTTGGTGTGAGGAGATTCTTAATTTCTGGTCTGAGGAGCCGCCAAGTGCATTGCGGGCAGGTGGGCTGGGAGTTCGCGACCTAAAATCAACGGCTGAACATCTTGGAGTCAGTGAAGAGTGCGCTGCTTTCATTGCGGAACTTGTTTATTTAAGTGGGCTTGCTCTCATTGATCCTGATGGTCGAATACTTCCAACGCACACATTTGATCTCTGGCTGACGCAGAGTCCTCAACTTCGATGGCGCAATTTGGTCTCACTCTGGCTCCTGACCTCGAGAGTAAGTGGGCTCGTCGGCCGCGCGGAATCAAAGAGCATTGCCGCTTTAGGTCCAGAGTTGGATCGCGTCAACGCCTCTAGCGCTCGCCAGGTCACTCTCGGAATTCTCAACGGTCACCCTGGAGTATCACCGGAAGTTGAAACTCTCCTCTCCCTCGCAAAATGGCTGGCGCCATCTCGCCGAAATTCCTCGCTCCAAACTGAGTTAGTCCGATGGACTCTTCGAGAAGCGGAGTGGCTGGGGATTACTGGCCAAGGTGTGATCTCTCGCTATGGGAAACGTTTTCTAGAAGGCGATGATGATCTTGAGATTGAGAAGGATCTACCTAAATCCATTGATCACATCCTGATCCAAGGCGATAACACTGCAATCGCGCCGGGCCGCTTGGAGATTGAGTTAGCGCGAATTCTTGATTCGATTGCGGATATCGAAAGTCGCGGGGGCGCCACCGTCTACCGCTTTAGTGAGAGTTCGATCCGGCGTGGATTGGATCACGGTAGGACTGGCGAGGAGATTAAGGATTTCTTGAAAAAGTGCTCGAAAACGCCACTCCCGCAACCTCTGGATTACCTCATTACCGATGTGGCCAGGAGACACGGCCGCCTTCGTGTCGGAAATACCAGTGCCTATATTCGCTGTGAAGACCCCACTCTCATCACGCAAATTCTGAGTGATAAGAAACTTGAGGCTCTGCCATTTCGACGGATAGCCCCGGAAGTTTTAGTCTGCGATCTTGAAGCTTCGGAAATAATTACCAGTCTTCGTGCAGCCGGATACTTACCTGCCGCTGAATCCGGTTCAGGAATCGTTCTGACGGGTCAGCGGCTTAACCGCGCACAATCAAAGCCCCGTCCACCACGGGTTATGGGAGAGATAGAGAGCCCTTCCGAGGAGACGTTCCTTGCGGCAGTGCGTTCATTGCGGGCAGGTGAACGTTCGAGCCATAAACAGAATTCACTACGGACCCCCTATGCACTCGGCTCGCTTCCAAGAACAAGCGCGAATGAAACTTTGGAGCTCCTTCACACCTTCATCAAAGAAACTCGCACTCTCTCGATCGGCTATGCCGATAACAATGGCGCGGTGACGCACCGAATTATTGACCCACTTAGCATCAGTGCTGGATCGCTGATAGCGCGAGATCACGGTACGGGAGATATCCAAACCTTTCGGATTCCGCGGATTACCGGGGTTGCACCACTATGAGCGCCCCTGCGAGAAGAAAATGAGGGAGAATGGAACCTATGCCAAAAGACTCACTCCTTAAGAATCTTGAGGCACTTGTGCGGTGCGAATCTCCCAGCGAAGATCTTGCAGCGTGCTCGGAAGTCATAAACCTGGCAAGTGAGATCGCGCAGGATGTTCTCGGGCACCCAGGACGAATTCTTAATATCAAGGGAAGACCCGTTTTCTGGTGGGGAGATGAGAATCCGCAGATCATCCTCTTAGGTCACTTAGATACCGTCTGGCCAAAGGGTTCCTTCGAGCCGATTTGGGATGTGACCGATGATATCGCGCGCGGTCCCGGAATTTTCGATATGAAAGCCGGGTTTATCCAGGCTCTCTACGCCCTTAAGGGAGTTGACGGGTCTGTCGCACTCATCGCAACGACAGATGAGGAGACTGGGAGCGCGGCCTCCCGCGAATTGATTGAGGAAGTTTCACGAAATTCACGAGCGGTCCTTGTTCTTGAGGCAGCAGTAGATGGAAAGGTGAAGATCGGCCGCAAAGGAACAGCTATGTACCAGGTGACTGTTCACGGAAAGGCAGCGCATGCGGGTCTTGAACCAGAGAAGGGAGTAAACGCAACAACAGAAATCGCCACGATTGTGCTCCAATTAGAAGCGCTGGAGGACTCATCACACGGAACAACAGTTGTTCCCACAGTCCTTCGATCGGGCAACACAACAAATACCGTGCCTGATCACGCGACGCTTGATATAGATATTAGATCCTATTCACAACTCGAACTTGTTCGAGTTGACCAGTCAATCCGCGCGCTCAAACCTCAAAGCTCAGATGCACGCATTGAAATTTCGGGCGGCCTCAATCGTCCTCCTCTCGAACTTGCCTCCACCCAATCCCTTTATGAGCGAGCAGCCAAAGTGGCGCGCGCCATGGGTTTTGAGCTTGGAGCGGCAAGTGTTGGAGGTGCCAGCGATGGAAACTTTGCCGCTGCTGCCGGAGCCAATGTACTCGACGGTCTTGGTGCAGTTGGCGCGGGCGCACATGCACTCAGTGAGTGGGCAAGCGTCAAAGAACTCTCTGCGCGGAGCGAGTTTCTCCACCAATTTATTAAAGAGTTACTACATGAGTGATGGACCACTAATTGTTCAGAGCGATAAGACGCTCCTTCTCGACATCGATCATCCACTAAGTACCGAGTGTCGGCGCGCAATCGCTCCTTTCGCAGAATTAGAGCGCTCCCCAGAGCACATTCACACCTACAGACTCACATCCCTTGGATTGTGGAATGCGCGTGCGGCAGGACATGATGCCGAGCAAGTTATTGACACTCTCATAAAGTATTCGAGGTATGCAGTTCCGCACTCAATTCTTGTCGACGTCGCAGAAACAATGTCGCGGTATGGGCGATTGCGTTTGGAATCAGATCCAGTTCATGGTCTCATTCTTCTCACGACCGATACTGCAGTGCTTGAAGAAGTCATTCGATCTAAAAAAATCGCGCCGCTCCTCGGTGTGCGCATAGATGCTCAAACTATCTCCGTGCACGCCAGCCAACGGGGTCATATTAAGCAGTCCCTTTTACGTCTGGGTTGGCCCGCTGAGGATTTTGCAGGGTACGTCGATGGAGAGCATCACGAGATCGAACTGGTCGAAGATGGGTGGAAGGTACGTCCCTATCAGGTGCTGGCCGCAGAAGGCTTCTGGCATGGAGGTTCGGGAGTCGTTGTCCTTCCATGCGGCGCGGGAAAGACCATTGTCGGCGCGGCGGCGATGGCCCACGCAAAGGCAACCACGCTCATACTTGTCACCAATACCATTGCCGCTCGACAGTGGCGAGAGGAGTTACTCCTGCGTACAACACTCCACGATGATGAAATTGGGGAGTATTCCGGTTCCAAAAAGGAGATTCGTCCCGTAACCATCGCTACTTATCAAGTCATGACGAAAAAGAAGAATGGTCTTTACGCCCACTTGGATCTCTTTGATACTCATGACTGGGGGCTGATCATTTATGACGAAGTCCATCTACTTCCCGCTCCAATTTTCCGATTCACCGCCGACATCCAGTCCCGCCGACGTCTAGGCCTTACAGCGACTCTAGTTCGGGAAGATGGGCTCGAAGGTGAAGTCTTCTCACTCATCGGCCCCAAAAGATATGACGTACCTTGGAAAGAGATCGAGTCCCAGGGATACATCGCACCCGCAGAGTGTATTGAGGTTCGCGTGACGCTCACCGAAGCCGAGCGGATCGCATATGCAACTGCAGAACCTGAGAATCGATACCGGCTCTGCGCCACAACTGCAACAAAGCGGAAGGTTGTCGAAGAATTAACAAAGCACCACGCAAATGACCAGGTACTAGTTATTGGCCAGTACATTGACCAACTTGACGAACTCTCTTTAGTCCTCGGTGTCCCTCTCATTAAGGGTGACACGCCAATCAAGGAGCGTGAACGACTCTTTAATCTATTTCGTAAGGGCGAAGTTAAATGTCTCGTTGTTTCTAAGGTTGCAAACTTTTCTATCGACTTGCCCGATGCCACGGTTGCTATTCAGGTTTCGGGCGCTTTTGGTTCGAGACAGGAGGAGGCGCAGCGACTCGGACGAATTTTGCGACCGAAATCAGATGGCCGTACAGCGAGATTTTATTCGCTGGTTGCGCGAGACACCATAGATCAGGACTTCGCACAGAACCGTCAACGGTTCTTATCTGAGCAGGGATACTCATACAGAATTATTGATGCTGACGATGTTTATCAAGGAAAGTTCTAAATCTCTCTGGATCTACTCGATAGAAATCGTGATGTTCTCCATCGATATGTATGACTGGGACTTGATCTCCATACATTTCCTCTAACTTGGTGTCCCCATCAATGAACCGTTCTTCTATATCAAAATCCAATTCCTTTTGTAAGGATTCCAGGGTATTGACAGCAACTTCACAGAGATGGCATCCATGTCGAGTGTAGACCGTCACGAGATTCGGCATTTCTAACCTTTCAATGTATAGATCTGACCCTCAATCGAGCTTAAATGATAGGCACCCTCGTATCATCTCATCCTGATACCTTTTCCCCATATGCATACCCGTCACCGATTCCCCATCCGCATCACTTTTGCTCTTGCGGCCATACTCGCTGGCCTCTTTACTGCTCCATCGGCTCCGGCACTTTCTCTCTTTTATGAAATTCCATCAACAACGTGGGGTTACACCTACGCCTCTGGTCCGTCAGCACATGTAACTTCGCCACCAACTGCTGGAGCAAATCTTGAGAGACAGAGCACATTTATCGTCAATTACAACAATTTTCCTGCATGGGCCAAAACTGATGTCCAAGCAGCCATCGATGTCTGGTCGGCAAATTTTTCTTCAACTGTTCCGATTTCCGTGGAGGCGACGTGGGGCAAATCTTCCTCATCGGCAATACTCGGAAGTGCTCGACCAGGAAATTATTTCTCCAGTTTTAAAAATGCACCCGACTCAACTCTCTGGTATCCCTCTGCGCTTGCCAATGCGATAGCCGGCGAGGATCTAGACCCAAGCAGTCCTGAGATTGTCATTCAAGCGAATTCCGATGCCAGTTGGGATCCGCGAAACGATGGCACACCAACAAAATCTGAATATGATTTGGAATCTGTCTTTATTCACGAACTCGGGCATGGACTTGGATTTCTTTCAACCAGCGCTTTCGACCCGTACTTCAAATTCGGAATTCTTGATCAACCGACTGTATTTGATGCTTATGCTCAGACCCCGGATGGCCGCAGACTCTCCGACATCCAATCGCCTTCGCGTGAGTTAGGTCTGGCTCTCACAAATACTCTTGCATGGTCTGGTCCACTTGGGACTGCGACTAACAATGGTATTAAACCACTTCTTTACACTCCTTCAAGGTACGAAATCGGATCGTCCATTAGTCATCTTGATGAAGCAACCTTCTCGGCATCATCCTTTAATTCCATCATGACGCCTGATTTAAGTTTTGGGGAGGTATTCCGCTCACCAGGTCCACTACTTATTGCAATGTTGGATGATTTAAGAAATAAACCTCCTGCCGGCCTCTCCAGTGCAGTACCTCTTCCCCCACAGAATGCCGCCGCACTTGTAGGGGATCGCTCGACTCTTATTACTTTCGGCCTGCCGGCTAACGTGCGCAGCGCCCAGATCGCAGAATATAGGATTAAGAATGAGAAAACTGGCGAGGAAATCGCCGCCAGCGGAAGTCCAGTTCTCATCTCGGGCCTAAAAAATGGGGTCTCCTACAGCTTCTCAATAACTGCTAAAAACAGTCTTGGTCAGTCTGATCCGGTTCTTACCAATCAAGTTATACCTCAGGCTGCCTGGAAAGCCGCGGTGCTTGACTCGGCATCGGATGGAAAACATATAACATCCACTCTTTTTAGGACTCAACCCGCGATTGTCTACACGGCGAGTAAAACCAAGGACTTAAAAGTTGCGTTATGGACGGGCAAGATCTGGAAGAAGATCACGGTCGATGGCAGGGGTGGCACGCTCGGACGGACTCTGCACGATACCTCTGGTCCGATATCAGTTTGTACAAGCGGAAGTGGGATGAATCAAATTCTCCATATCTTCTACACCGACCTCGTCGATAAAGATCTACGTCACGCGACTTACGACGGCACCAAATTCAAATATGAAATTGTGGATGGAAATGGGCCAATCGTCCAGCCCTATGATCAAGCAAGCCGTGTTCGTACTGCCAGCGATGTAAGTGTCAGCAACGCTTGCGCTATCACAGCAACTGGAATCCAAGTTTTCTATCGAGATGAATCGCAAGGAATTTTACTGGGTGCATTTAAAGGTGCCTCTGGAAAATGGACTTACGAGTTGGTTGATGGAGATAGGAAGTCCGAGAATCGAACTACGGGAGATGTCGGAACTCATCTAAGTGCTGTCGCCGTTGGTTCCAGAGTAAGTGTCCTTTATGACTCAGTGCTTCAAGTCAATCAACAGAAACAAGTGATCGCTGGGGAAATTCGTCTTGCCACTCGAACAGGAAATTCAACTCAGTGGAGTTATCGGACACTTGATACATCAAGTGGTCCAGTAGCAGTCGCCGGGTACGCGGTCTCGCTCAATAAAACTGCCGATGGGGTAATTGCAACTTGGCTCACTGCGAGTCGGATCTCAATTCCGCGTCCGACTCAGATCCGGTGGAACAACCTTTCAGACTTTGCCCTGCCGACCACCATCACAACCGAGAGTTACGGATTGCCAACCTCGCCGCTGAGTGTCGACAACCGAACTCTAATCTTTGGTTGCGAGAGCCGAATTTGCGCCGCCGATCTCAAACCAAATGGCGGCAGGGCAACCATCCGCCTTATTTCCAACGCCCTCGGGACGGCGCCACCCGATAGCGCCTGGGTGATAGTCAATAGAGTTCGCTACGCAGTTACCTCCGTCGCAGGAAAAATAACCCTACTTAGACCCTAGAAATTTCTTGCCGGTAAATCAATTTGCGAGCAGAGAGGTTTATTTGGCGTTACGACGCTGAATGCGAGTTTTCTTTAGAAGTTTCTTATGCTTCTTCTTCGCCATCCGCTTACGTCGCTTCTTGATAACTGAACCCATACGCCACAATCTCCTTCTGATAAACCGGCCCATTGGACTTTTAGAGCCCTGCTAGTCCCATTGGCCCCTAAGAACTTTAGGGGAAGGGTTACATTACCTCGTAAGGGCACGAAAGATGGAAACGCCCAGAGCTGCCCTAATTGCGACGACCAGGCCGAGCTCCTGGCTAAAACCAATGGAGATCGGCATGCCGCCGACTCCAAACGCCCCCGTGAGAGCACCTTTGGAATCATAGGCAAGTGTCAGAGAGTTCCCTGCCTTCCAGCCCTTGATCTTAGGGATAGCCGCTGTTGGTGAGAAGAAGGCGAAATGTGAGGTAACTCCCTCCGCGGTCAGCGCAGGAGTTGCGGAGGGATAACGAGCTGTCCAAGTGGGAAGGAATGTGGAGGAGAACTTCGTTATGACCGCCTCCATTTTTCCCGAAGTGCGAGCATCGCCTCCCAGAAAGAATTTACTAGTCGCGCTCTGCCAAGAACGAGCACTTGCGGCATTAAAACTTCGAATAACCTTGCCCAATTTTCCGGTCACAGCCACCGAAGAAATGATTCCGTCCCTGACTCCGTTCAACTTCGTTCCTGCCATTGGCTCAGAACTCGCGCCAAAAATTGCCACTGATCCATTACTCATCTTCACAAGTGCATTTAATTCAGTGTCGGTTTTACCTATGGTCAAAGGTTTGCCAATCACGCCATTGAGATCAGAGTTCGCATAAAAACCTGCGACTCCAGTTGGAGTTGAGATAATTCCAGTAAGGGCGATCCCGGCGGGCGTACTGATAGCCCCGCGCAGAAGAACTGGTTGCTTCATCTCCAAGGTATAAGTCCCCAGGAGAATGCCGCTTCGCGACACTCTCCAAAGAATTACAGATGTGAGGTCTCGCCGCATTGCAGATGCGGGGTCTACCGCAACTGAATCGGGATTGAGCGTCGGTGCGACGGAGGTTGCAATAGGAGTAGGGGTAGCTAAAGGAGTTGAGGTTGGCGTTAGAGATGGCGTGGGCGTTGCGGATGTGGTGGGTAGCGGAGAGGCACTCTCGGTAGGCAGAGGAGTAGAAGTAGGAGTAGAAGTAGGAGTAGGAGTAGGAGTAGGCGTCTGAGCTGAGGGCGCTTCAGAAGAACCGAGAACCCAGATATTTCCAGCTGAGTCAAATGTCGCCGCAGTCGCTATTTCATTCTGGCCTGAATCAAGCGGAAGAGACCACCGAATGAGACCAGTTTCGTCGATAGCCTGGAGGTAGCCATCCGTAGTTGCCACGCCTGTCACATTCCCAAATAGATAGATAATTTTGCCTTTGACCAACATCCCATAGGTTTGATCGGCCCCTGAAAGTTTAGAGATGATGGACATCGGTTTAACAGCGATTGTTGGTGTTACACCTTGGGCCATGACAGGAATCGAGAGTGAAAGAATTAAGGGAAGCAGAAGTAAGTAAAACTTTTGTCTCATCACTATTTCACGCCAATTCTCGCGAACGATCGCGAGCCGCGGTCATTGCCTTCTTCACTATTGTCGGTAAATCCGATTGCGAAAAAAAAGCCAATGCCGCAGCCGTAGTGCCGTTTGGGCTGGTCACATTCTCACGAAGAGTCGAAGGACTCTTCTCTGAGGTGGATAGCAATTTGGCTGCGCCAACAATTGTTTGGATCGTGAGTTCATTCGCCACCGCTTCGGAGAGCCCTAGGTCCACTCCGGCTTTGATCATTGCCTCAACAAAGTAGAAGAAGTATGCAGGGCCCGATCCGCTTACTGCAGTGACGGCATCTTGCAAACTCTCATCCACTTCCACGACTCGACCTGTAGCTGAGAGAAAATCGCGGACAAATTGCGATTGCTCGCTCGACACAGAGGGACCAATTGATATGGCCGCCATGCCTTCTCCCACCAAGGTTGGAGTGTTTGGCATAACGCGAACAATCGGAAGATCGGCTCCGAGAAGGGTTGAAATGATTCCAATGCTCTTTCCTGCCACAAAGGAGATGACCAGAGTCTGCGGACGGAGCACCTCTTTAATCTCTACTAACAGAGATGTAGCATCCTGCGGCTTAACTACAAGAAGAAGTACATCACTGGCTAGGACATTGCTCACCAATTCCTCAACTCGCACACCGTAGGTATCAATCAACTCCCGCGCACGTTCTTCGCGCTTCTCCGATATTGAGATTGCATCTGGCTTAACGCCGGCAGAGATAAGAGCGCTTATTAAAGCCTCGCCCATAACGCCAGCGCCGATAACAGCAATATGGCCGGGGTTTTCGATGCTCGTCATGAGTAAAGGCTACCTGTAACTAATGTGCGTTATGAAGCAATAGCCCGTAGGCTCTGAGACTATGTCCGAAATAAAGCCAGGATTCGCTCGCGATTGGATTGAATTTACCGATCCAAAAGATGAACTTGAAATCTACAAATGCGACTTAACATGGCTTACCTCATACTGGACCTGCATTTATGGCGATGGCTGCAAAGGTGTTTTTGCCGATCGTCCAAATGATGGATGTTGCACCGAGGGTGCAATGTATTCAGATGAAGATGACGAGAAGAGAGTCTCACTCTCAGCAAATTCTCTCACTCGCGAGATGTGGCAGTTCTTTGATCAAGCTCGACCGCTAAACCCCAATGGCGCACTTCAAATCTCGGAGACTGACGAAGATAACGAGCGGAAGACGCGGACCGTGGATGGCTCTTGCATCTTCCTCAATCGAAAAGAATTTGAAGCCGATGGCTATACCGGATCCTTCGGTTGCGTCCTTCATCATCTCGCGCAGAAAGAAGGCACTCACTTCGTCGATACAAAGCCCGATGTCTGTTGGCAACTTCCTCTCCGTAGAAGTTTCGAGACTCGCGAAGTAGGCGAGCGCGAATACTCCATAACGGTGATCGGTGAGTACGAACGCCTCGCCTGGGGAGATGGTGGCGATGACTTCGACTGGTATTGCACCAGCAACTCTGAGGCCCACGTTGGGCTCGACCCGGTTTATCTCTCCAACCGGACCGAACTCATCGCTCTACTTGGTCAGGATATCTATGACATTCTGGCTAAATATTGCGATGAACGCGTTGCCGCCGTTAAGGAACTCTCCAGGCGCCAACTCCCCCTCTTTGTAATCTCCCACCCCGCCTCCATCGCCTCTGGCAGGATCTAGTCAGACCTCCGCTCTAGGCTGTGCCCATGGCAAAACCCGAAAAAGACCCGTACCGCTGCTCTGAATGTGGTTGGACGAGCACTAAATGGGTCGGGCGCTGCGGAGAGTGCCAAGTGTGGGGCAGTGTTGAAGAGATAGCGGCGTCAAAGCGTCTCTCGCTAGTGCCCGGAACGGTAACCCGAGAGGCCTCACCCATTGGTGATGTTGATTTATCCAGTGCCATCGCGCGATCGACCGGAGTATCAGAACTGGATCGCGTTCTCGGCGGCGGCCTGGTTCCGGGCGCTGCAATTCTTCTGGCGGGTGAGCCGGGCGTCGGCAAATCAACTCTCCTCCTTAGCGTCTCTGCTAAGAGCGCCTCCCGTGGGATCCGCGCGCTCTACGTAAGCGGTGAAGAGTCGGCCTCACAGGTCCGACTACGTGCCGAACGAATTGGCGCAGTCGATCCACTTCTCTGGATCGCATCCGAAAATGATCTTGGCGCAATCATCTCCCATATTGATTCGGTAATACCTGAGTTACTTATTATCGACAGTATTCAAACAATGAGCAGTGGGGCGGCAGAAGGTGCTGCGGGTGGTATCACCCAAGTGCGCGAAGTTGCGGCAGCACTTATCCGCTTATGCAAAGAGCGTGAGATCACTCTCCTTCTCGTCGGCCATGTGACAAAGGATGGCTCTATCGCTGGTCCTCGCCTCCTCGAACATATTGTTGATGTAGTTCTCCAATTCGAAGGTGAGCGTCATTCACGCCTTCGATTGATCCGCGCCACAAAGAATCGATTTGGTCCAAGTGATGAAGTCGGATGTTTCGACTTACACGATGGAGGTATTGAGAGCGTTGCCGATCCAACCGGACTCTTTACCACTCGCCATACTGAACCGGTACCTGGCACTTGCGTGACAGTGACCCTTGAGGGGCGCCGTCCACTTCTAGCTGAAATTCAGGCGCTCGTTGGTTCAGGTCACGACAATGATTACGGAAATGCTCGGCGTGTGACAAGCGGCCTTGATTCTGCGCGGACTTCGATGACTCTGGCAGTTCTCGAACTTCGAGCAAATATCAAGATTGCGGGCCGTGATGTTTATGCGGCAACAGTAGGAGGAATGAAAATGACAGAGCCCGCAGCCGATCTGGCTCTTGCTCTCGCGGTTGCATCTGCTGCAAAGGGGTTGGCACTTCCAAGCGACCTTGTAGCAATTGGTGAAGTTGGCTTAGCCGGTGAAATCCGGAAGGTGAGTGGAGTTAATCGGAGGTTGGCAGAAGCATACCGACTTGGTTTCAAACGGGCCCTTGTACCCACTGGGAGCGATACAAGAATTGAAGGTATGGAAATTGTCGAGGTATCTCGATTGGATCAAGCACTCAAGAGGGTAAAGATCACCGGGGAATGAACTCCTTAGGTAAAGAAGTAATCACCGCATGGGGTCACCTTGGGTACCCGCGACGTGCCCTCCGTCTTTATCGCGGTCTGACCTCTTCTTTGCCATGTAAAGTGCCTTGCTGTATTTCGGAATCTTCCTTGTATCTCCCCAGTATTTACAGCACCCGGGCGGGCTACCCCGCCCGGATAAACTTTGTTTAATTCAGTGCAATTTCTAAATATCCTTGCCGCCGAATGCGCAGGAGTTAATGGAAAGAGAAAACATTATGCGTGATTCAAGCGTTTAAAGTAAACACATGTGAGGCAAACGGCCTTCCTAGTGATTTCGTTGAGTTACGGGGTCGGAGGTCGGAATCTCACAACCCATTTATTTTTTGTATTAATTCGGTTGGAGAAACCTTTCGAGAGTGCGCTGAAAGAGGTAGGCGCAGAGCACGACGCTTTCAAATGGATACAAATCGAAGAACTTTCAAATTTCGCCTGGGTAGGTTCAGACAGTGACTATGCAATGCTTGCTCACAATTCTTTTGAAAGATATATAGTTGAAATTCTAAGTTACCCAACCACTTGGCCCTCGGAAAATACATTAAGTTGACCGCTGCCCAGAATCTCATTAACTACTTTCAATATATTAAGTGACGTTTCGTAGCAGTAAGTCGCGTCCGCGACCGAAATACTTGGCGTCAACTCCGAAGGATATTGGGAATCAGCCCGGGATCGACGTAACGAGTTTAATTTTCCAAGAACTTTGTACTTCCGTTCGTTACTGAATTGATCTTTCATCAAATCGGATATAGCTTTGTGGCCGTTTATATGGGTTGCCCTCAAACCTTGCTGAGCTAGCAAAGCGCTGCACGCCTTTCGTGCAGCGTCATAGGCAAGCTGGAAAGCACCGGAGGGATCAACCTCGATAATTGTCTGAACCGCCTTCAAATGTCTGTCGGCTTCGTCGCAAAGTCTCTTGGCAAAATTTGTGTTTGCTGTGACGATCTCTAGCGAGCCTTCCTGAAGCAAACGCACAACAGTGGCTCTTCCATACGGCCATGAACTCATCTTTTCGCGCTCTTCCTTTCTAACATCAATTCGAGATCCTTTGTTTTAGAATTTGTCGAAAGCACAAGCAGCGGTCGTTCCTTGACCTCACTTAGGAATGGGTCTGGTTGATTCCATTCCTGAACTGATCGAATTGTAATTTGGACAGGGAGATTCAATTTCGATTCGATCTGATCCCCCACATCATGAATTTCGGCACGATTCGGATTTCCAAGCACCAATATGTCTAGATCGTTTGGAGAACGTCCCTCGATGCCCCGAAATCTAGCTGCCCATGAACCAAAAAGTATGAGTGCATCCACCCCGTGAATATTTGCGAACTCTTCTGCGACTATGGCTGGAGCCCCGAATGCGGCAACCATTATTTCTCGCATGGGTTTATAGATTCGACTTGACTGATCCGCACGTACGAGTATGGAATTTCCCACTTTGCGCGTTGTAACCAGTCCGGCTTTCTGAGCACGGTCAATTTCTCTCCATATTGTTGGTTGACTCTTGTTGGCCTTTTTCGCCAACTCGGAGAGCGAGAATTCCACGTCCGGCTCAGAGAGGATTGACGCCAAAATGATCCCCTGGGTCTGGCTTCGCAGGAAAGGGGCAAGCGCTGTAGCTGTCTTCTTCATATAATGAATAGTACTATTCATTATATGAATGGACAAGGGAAAGATGAAGGCCTTTGAAGTGCCTGGAGGGCCGAAGGTTCGAGTCCCTCACAACCCACTTATTTTTTGTATTACTCCGCCTGATGATTGACATATGTTCACCCCTAGCCTTGGCCTCAACCAGTCAATGTGACACCTGTCCCGTTCAGAGCCGATGCAATTGGAGGATATTGACTCACGCCCTACCCCACTAGATAAATGACCAGATAAAGAACTAGAGAAGGGGCTTCTTGCCTGAACGGGTCCCAACGACTTCCCGAGATAAATCCAGAGCAGCCTTCGTCTCCCTCCAGTTTCTCTGCGCCAGCGCCACACAGAGACAGTCAACAACGGTCAACTGTGCAATTCTGCTAGCGGTCGCGCCACTTCGAAAAGTTGTTTCACGAGCTGAGGTGTAGAGAACCACATCGGCAAGGGCGGTCGACGGGCTTCGCATTCCATTTGTGATCAGGACGATAGTTACGCCACGCGCCTTGAATTCCCTGATGACATCCACAATATCTACCGTGGTGCCACTGTGACTCACAGCCACCAGAACATCGTTGGGCTTGAGCAATGAGATCGAAGTAAGTGCTGAGTGTGCATCTCTCCATGCAATTGCATTTTTGCCAAGTCGGTTGAGTTTCAATTGCAAATCCATCACTACATAGCCACTGGATGCCACTCCGATGAGGCCGATCATCTCCGCTTTCTCCCACGCATCGACGGTCGCCACAAAACTACCCACATCAAGGCGCTCGGCAGTGGACGCGATTGCACGTGCATCGGCCTGTGAAATTTTTCTGATTACTTCTTCCGGAGAGTCCTGAATTGTTATTCCACCATCAAGTTCACTCCCTTGAATACCTAGATGCTCTCTCCGACTCAACTCGCTTACGAGAGCCATTCGAAATTCTGGAAATCCTTTAAATCCCACAGCTTTGCTAAAGCGAACTACCGAAGCGGCAGAGGTCCGGCTGAAAACTGCCAATTGCGAGATGTTCATGCCCGCAACTTCGTCGGGGTGATCTAGCACCGCGTGCGCAATCGCCGCTTCAGTGGCATGAAATGATGAAAAAGAATTGGCAATATCACCCAGAAGATCTTGATAATTTCTGGGCGCCTGCCGCGAACTCTCGTCCATAGCCATCTCCTTACTCGTGAATCTTCTTGTGAATTGCCCTCAAGAAGGGCTGCCAGAGCAGTTCCGTAGCGGGGATCTCCCCCTCAACATGGAGTCTGTTTGTAAGTAATGTCGCCACAGAATCATGAGACGGAGAGAAGGCCAAGACGACACCAGGAAAGCCAGTATGTCCGAAGAATTGAGAAGTGCACCCTTCATATGTATCAAACCAACTTCTAAATCCAAGTTGCTGACCAGTATCGGGGCCCGTTTCAAGAAACTCGCTCAGAACCTTCTGAGAATAGCTTCCTTCTCCCCTCATGCTTGAATTCATCGACTCGCCAAATATCAGCAGGTCCTCCGCATTGGTGAATAGGCCGGCATGGCCAGAAATTCCTCCAAAAAGATGGAAGGCATTTCCGTCGTTGACTTCACCTACCAAGACGTGCGTTCTCCATTTCGTAAACTCCGACGCCTCCTCGGGGACAGGAAATGGACCCTTGGAGATGACCATCTCTCTCTCAATGCGGTCTCCGAGAGAAGTGGCAGCGATAGGAGTACCAGGATGAGGGGTTGCATACTGTGTTTTATTCATTCCCAGTGGCTCGCAAACAAGTTTGTCGATGGAATCGGATAACTCCTCGCCAGTGAGGCAGATCAGTATCTGCCCTAAAGATATAAAACCCAGGTCTGAGTAATGCCGATCCTGGTTAACTGGGTATCTCAGAGGAATTGAGGCGATCTTCTTGGCAATTTCCGTTGAATCACGAAAGGCGATATATAAAGGTCGCCATTCCCAGAGTCCGCCCCTGTGAAGTAGAAGATCTCGGAGGGTTATAGCCTCTTTCTCTCTGCCAACCCAGGCAGGCAAAAATGTCGAAGCCCGCTGATTAAGTGATATTTCGTCGGACTCCACCAATCGCATGAGAGCAGATGTGGTTGCCAGAATTTTAGTAATAGACCCTGCATCGAAAGATGTATCTACAGTCATCGGCAATGGAGAGCCGACTCCAAAGACCTGCCTGTTGCCATATGCATTGACGGTTCGCTCCCCCTTGACCGAGAGTCCAAGAACTAACCCAGGTACTCGAGTAAGAGTCTCACTGATCAGTTTATCCATGAGAGAGCTATTTCCCCTTCTGAATAATCGATCCGAGAGTCGGTTGCCCACCACGATGCATCCAAATCATGAACGTGATGAGGCGCAATTGCACCTGCCAACGCGGCGGCCGCGTAGACGCCGCCATCGCCTTCCATCATGCTGCCTACAAGGACCTCTACCCCAGCCTGGCGGGCCACCCTCACCATCTCAAGTGCCGGAGTGATTCCACCGGACTTGAGGAGTTTGACGTTCAGAAGGTCTACCGCCTCCAAATCGATAAGTTCTTCCAAGTCAAGGAGGGTGAAACAGGATTCATCGGCCATAATTCGAATTCCACTCTTTCGCCGTATCTGCGCCAGGGCTGCCTTCTGACCCGCTGGCGTGGGCTGCTCGAGGTATTCGATGACAATTCCCGCCGATTCGACTCTCTCCAGGAAAGCAAGGGTATGGGTCAGCGACCATGCTTGATTTGGATCAATCCTTATCACTGATGAATCTCCCACTAAAGCGCGGATCAGTTTGAGTTTCTCAATCGAAAGATCGATCGACTCCATGGCGAGTTTCACCTTAAATGAACGAAATCCCTCAGCGATCCGCTTCTCAATTAATTGTGGGATCTCTGCCAAATCCGCAACTGGCACTGTCACATCGGTAGAGAGCGATACTTCGTTACAACCTAACAAAGACCGTAGCGAGCGATCTTCCATTGCGGCTTGGAGGTTATAGAGCGCAATATCAGCGGCCGCTTTGGCACTTGCGACAGCAGGCAATTGAGAAAGAGCAGTTGTTAATTCCAGAGTGGAAGCGAATGAGGAACCCTCGAGTAAATCCTTAATTGCACCATTGAGATCTCTAAGAATCCTTTCTTTGGTATCACCAGTTATCGCCGGCGTCTCCACTGCCTCGCCTTTAGCAACAAGTCCATCAGCTGTCTCGATGACAAATTCAATAAGATCAAAATGCGTCACTGTACGTAAAGAGGTACGGAAGGGTTCTTTCAAATGTCGCACTGTCATTTGAGTCGAGACATTTTTAATGGAATTCATCGCGTGCCTGAAAGACTGAGTAGGCTTGCTTCCATGGAATTGGCAATTAGAACCGGTAGCGCGGCGGACATAGATGATGTTGTTCGGATATTCCGTGAATGTTGGCAGCAAGCATATGTCGGCGTTCTTAGCAAGGAAGTCCGAAGTGCCATGACGGTGGAGAAGGCATACGAACTGTGGAGACCATCATTCTCTTCACATTTAGATCGGGAAACATTGGTTGCATTGATTGACGACAAGGCGGTCGGTATGGCGCGTATTGGCAGTGATCCGGATTTACCCCTTCGAGGACACTTATTTTCTCTATATATTGAGCCAGGAAGCGCCAGTAAGGGTTTCGGCCGAGCACTCCTCAAGGCCGCTCTGGCCAAATTATCAGAGCGCAACTTCAAGGAGATCTCACTCTGGGTTTTCAAAGCAAATCCTGGTGCGATGGAACTTTACAGAAAAATGGGTTTCACGCCAACTGGTAGAGAGCGCACTGATCCACGTTGGCGAAGTGTTGAAGTTGAGATGCTTCATCAACTCACTACTTCGCAAATCTAACTCTCGTAGGTTTAGCAGCAAGTGAGGCAGGAATATGTAGTGGCCCCGAACCTGGTGTTAAAGAGCCGAGTAATCTCTCGCCATTGGCACCTGTACAACTTGGTATCTGTCCAGGAAGGCCGTGAAGTGTCAGATATCCAATGAGCGCAAAGGTAATCGACTCCTTCGCTCTAGGGTCTATCCCCAATTCTGCGATTGAAAGCACTTGGCACCGTGTTAGCCGATCCTGTAACCGCCTCATCATTACTGGATTGGCACTGCCCCCGCCTGCGACAAATAATTTTGCGAGGTGATTCTTCTCAACTTCTCGCGCCACTGTTTCAACGGTGAGTTCCAATAAGGTGGCCATCAAGTTCTCAATATTCCATGAGTCCACCGGCCCTGCG
>JACPZY010000150.1 GCA_016195215.1 Actinomycetota bacterium
ATCGCTGCAAACGATCGTTCAGAGTTGGTTCCCTCCCACCGCACTCAATGAGGCCTTGGTCTGGGTCATCCTCGCCCTGGGACTGAATATTGTTGTTGGTTATGCGGGACTTCTTGACCTTGGCTTTGTTGCCTTCTGGGCTATCGGCGGATACAGCGCAGGTTGGTTCATGTCCGCTTTCTTCAGACAGGTAAATATCAATTTCTTTAGCACCGCACCCAAGACGCTTCCTGGAATTCATATAAGTTTCTGGGGAGTTATTTTCATCGGCGGTCTGATTTGCGCTTTCTTTGGGATCATCATTGGCGCTCCAACGCTCCGTCTCAAGAGTGACTATTTAGCTCTCGTAACTCTCGGGTTTGGTGAAATTATCCCTCAGGTCTTCACCAATGGTTCTAATATAGGAGGCTTCAATCTAACAAATGGCACTCAAGGAATTTCTCCTGTAGATAACATCGGTGTGCCAGGGAAGTCTCTCGGACCTTTTGATTTCAGTTGGAAATTCTTTATCTTTGCTCTACTTACCGCCTTTATGGTCTTCATATCGTTGCGATTGCGTAAGGGACGGCTGGGTAGAGCGTGGCTCGCCATTCGCGAAGATGAATTGGCGGCCAGCATGATGGGGGTCCCGCTTATGCGGACCAAACTTTCAGCCTATGCCGTCGGTGCTTTCTCCGGCGGGATTGGGGGTGTCGCTTTCGCGACCCACGTCAATGGCGTATTTGCGGATCGATTCAATTTCTCCATTTCAATTATTCTCCTCGCCATGGTCGTACTTGGCGGAATGGGAAATGTCTGGGGCGTCATGGTCGGTGCACTGCTCATTTCCTGGATCAACTCCACCGGGCTCCCGGCCTTTGGTGAACTGGTAAATAACACCTTCAAAACCTCAATTAACTTTCCTTCCTACAACTTTCTTCTCTTTGGTGGAGTGCTGGTCCTGATGATGCTCTTTAAGCGGGAAGGTCTCATTCCGGAATCTCGATTAAAGGCAATTTTGCATGAAGCCGATGACACGACGTCGAATGTCGAGGGAAGGCACTAATGACATCCGCGCTTCTAGCTGAAAATATCACTGTTAAATTTGGTGGTCTCACTGCGGTCAATTCTGTCACTTTCGATATTCCTACGGGGAAGATCGTTAGCTTGATCGGTCCCAACGGTGCAGGTAAAACTACCTTCTTCAATGTGCTTACCGGACTTTATAAGCCAACTAGCGGTTCGGTCGTCTTTGACGGTGAAGATATAACGGCCAGACCTCCGCATAAGATCGCAGCGAGTGGAATTGCCAGAACTTTCCAGAATATCCGCCTCTTCGGCCTCATGACGGCGGAGGAGAATGTGATGGTTGCTATGCACTCACACCTTAAATCCGGCATTCTTGCCACCATTTTGCGCACGCCGGGACAGCGAAAGGAGGAGAAGGAATCTCGCGAGACGGCCCGCGAACTTCTCAATTTTGTTGGGATCGGAAAGTGGGCAGGTGAGTACGCTCGAAACCTCTCATATGGGGATCAGCGCCGTCTTGAAGTGGCCCGTGCTCTTGCGCTCAAGCCGAAGGTTCTGCTACTAGATGAGCCGACAGCGGGAATGAATCCTCAGGAATCGCGCACTTTCATTGAATTTGTATATCGGGTGCGTGATGAACAGAATGTTTCTATCCTCCTCATCGAGCACGATATGAGTGTGGTCATGTCCGTTTCCGAGCGAGTAACCGTCCTGGACCAGGGGGAGAAGATTGCCGAAGGCTCACCTGAGGAAATCAAGTCAAACCAACGCGTCATTGAGGCTTATCTTGGCAAGGCGAAGGGGGAGAGAGCGTGAGCGTCCTTTTAGAAGTTAGTAATTTACAGGTCGCTTATGGCTCTATTTTGGCCGTGAAGGATGTATCCCTCACGGTCAATCAGGGTGAAATCGTCACTCTCATTGGCTCTAATGGCGCAGGCAAGTCGACTACCTTGCGGACTATTTCAGGGCTGCTTAAACCTAAATCCGGAACAATCACTTTCGACGGCGAACGGATTGAAGGCAAAGAGGGACACCTCATTGTGGCTAAAGGTCTCTGCCAATCGCCCGAGGGGCGGAGAATTTTTCCGAGAATGTCGGTGCGGGAGAATTTAGATCTTGGCGCCTTCTTACGTACAGATACCGAAGGAATTGAGGCGGATCGAGAGAGAGTGCTCGGACTTTTCCCTCGACTCCGTGAGCGTTATGAACAGAAGGGCGGAACGATGTCGGGTGGCGAGCAACAGATGCTTGCTGTCGCACGCGCAATGATGGGCGCACCAAAACTTCTACTATTGGACGAGCCATCTATGGGTCTGGCACCGGTTCTTGTTGACATGATTTTTGAAACAATCGTAAAAATTCGTGAACAAGGAATTACTATTTTGCTTATCGAACAGAACGCGGCAGCGGCCCTTGATGTTG
>JACPZY010000151.1 GCA_016195215.1 Actinomycetota bacterium
GGCAACAACCTTCTTAGCGGCCTTCTTGCGCTTTGGTGCTGCCTTCTTGGCAACAACCTTCTTAGCGGCCTTCTTGCGCTTTGGTGCTGCCTTCTTGGCAACAACCTTCTTAGCGGCCTTCTTGCGCTTTGGTGCCGCCTTCTTAACGGCGGCCTTCTTGCGCTTTGGTGCTGCCTTCTTAGCAGCGGCCTTCTTGCGACGCTTTGGCGCTGCTACTTTCACAGCGGCCTTCTTGCGCTTTGGAGCAGATTTCTTAGCTGCAGCCACGTACTTCTCCAATCGGAATGGTTCGATCCGTCACCGAACCTGTTCATGGATAAGCGTGGCAGTAGTTGATGGATATTGCCAGCATTGTGTGATAAATATTTGAGTGCGTGTCGCGAATTACTTTTTTATATTTTTGTGCATCTTCGCAAAATATTCGCTCATATGTCCTCCATCTCCGATGAATGTTGGTTCCGTAATTTTCGATTTCTCCGTTCCTCAATGGCATGCTTCTCTGTTTCTGCATCATATTTTCTAAGCTTTGGAAGAAAAATTGCCATGATGGCGACCGTAATAATGCTAAGAACTCCTCCAGAAGTTACTGAAAACGTCAGTGTGGTAACTGAGGCGATAGAAGCCGCCCTTAACTGCCCAGCGAGCGGTCCAACAGAGTAAGAGAGGAGCTCAATTCCTGCCAATCGACCACGTAATTGATCTGGAATCGTCTGGTTCCAGATTGTTGAGCGAAAGAGGGCACTGACCATGTCTGATGCTCCAGCGAGTGCCAGAAATAAAAGAACCAAATAGAGCGAGTGAACGAGTCCGGCAATTGCAATCGCGACTCCCCATCCGATCGCAGCCCAAATAATGGCACGTCCATGAAATCTGTAGCGACTCATCCATCCACTCGTTAAGGTAACGGCGATCGCGCCGACGGTTCCCGCTGCGTAGAGCAGACCGAGTGCCCACGGCGCCCCGAGTTAATCTGCCCAAAATGGGATCAGCCCAGTTGGCATTGCCAGGAACATCGCGGCCAAGTCGATGAGATAGGTTCCGAGGAGATCCTGTCGCGTGAACGCGTATCGCACACCTGCTAATAACCCTGCCAGAGATGGCTTTTCTGCCTGTGCAAGTGCAGGAACCGAGCCCACCTTCGCAAGAAAAATAAGGGAGACCAAGAAAGAAAAAACATCGACACTGGGTTTTTGTACTCCATTTACTGCGGCAAATAGCCCAGTAACCACGTAGATCAGAATCAGATTTGGCCGACCAAGAAGGGAGTTGGCCAACAATATGGCAGTAAGGAGCAGCGAGAGAGCTTCGGTTGCCCAGAGAATCTTTTTTCGATCAACTGCATCGGCGAGCACGCCGCCATAGAGACCAAATACGATCAGAGGAACGAGTTCAACGGCTCCACTTATACCTACCGCCAGGTATGAGTGGGTCATCTCCTTGATTTGAAAAGGTACGGCGACATAAGTGATCATTGATCCGAGATTTGAGACCAGACCAGATAGCCAGAGGTTGCGGAAGTCGCGGTGCTTTCTTAGGGGAGAGAAATCAACAGTCGATTTAGCCATCAGAGAGCGCTAAAGGAATGTTTGCTCCGGGCCAGGGAAGGTTCCATGGAGGACATCATCAGCCCACGCCTTCGTTGCTGCCAGCATTTCTTCCCGCAGATTGAGGTACGCCTTGGCAAGGCGAGGCGGTTTTTTTGTAAGCCCCATTAAATCAGTCCAGACCAGTACCTGGGCGTCACAGGTATTTCCCGCCCCAATTCCTATGGTCGGAATCGAGAGTTCGTTAGTGATCTTTCTGGCGAGGTCCGATGGAATGAGTTCCAAAACAATGGAAAATGCGCCGGCATTTTGGAGTGCAATAGCGGCTTGCAGAATATTCTCGCCATCATCGCGCCCTTGAACTCGATAGCCCCCCAGTTGATGCAGAGATTGCGGAGTGAGACCGACATGACCCATCACGGGAATTCCGGAGTGAGTGAGTTTGGAAACTTGTTCGACCTGGGCACCTTCCAACTTCACCGCGTGAGCTCCACCCTCTTTGAAGAATCGCACGGAGGTGGCAAGGGCTTGTTCGGGGGATGCCTCATAAGATCCAAATGGGAGGTCGGCGACGACAAGGGCGCGGTGTGATGATCGAACTACTGCCCGCACCAGCGGGATCATCTCGTCTACGGTAACCGGAATGGTGTTCTCTTCGCCTAGGAAATTATTTCCAGCACTATCGCCAACGAGGAGAACGGGTATACCTGCCTCGTCAAAGATTTCAGCGCTCATCTGTTCGTAGGCGGTGAGCATCGCCCATTTCTCGCCCTGTTTTTTCGCCTCTGCCAAATCTCGGATGGTGATGCGCCGATTAAGTGCTCCGCCCCTCAGGCCGTTATTTTGATTAGACATGTCAAACCTCCAACCTCAAGGCCTGCCAATCAGGTCCCTGGGAATTCAGTTAACTCTATCGCCACCATTACTCTTAAGCCATGTCAGGGCAACTTAGATTGGCACTCGCGCAGGTCAATCCGACTGTAGGGGATTTGAGTGGCAATGCCGATTTGATTCTGGATTATGTCGGTAGGGCGTACCGGGCCGGCGCCCACCTCCTCGCATTTCCCGAGATGACAGTGACCGGATATCCCGTCGAAGATTTGGCTCTTCGCCCCATTTTCCGCGCAAGAAGCAAGAAGGTCATTGCTCACATCGCGCAGCAGTGCGCTGCGGGAGGGTTTGGCGATTTGACGGTAATAGTCGGGTACTTAGATGAAGCCAGCGTGGCGGAGAGTCGACTAGGCCAGCCCGAAGGTGGGCCACAGAATGCAGTGGCCGTGATTCATGGAGGAAAAATTCGAGCTAGTTACGTAAAGCACCACTTGCCAAATTATGGAGTATTTGATGAGTTTCGGAATTTTGTTCCGGGCAATTATTCACTTGTAGTTCGCGTACATGGAATTGATGTCGCAGTGGCGATTTGCGAGGACATCTGGCAGGAAGGGGGTCCTGTATCCGATTTGGCCTCGCGCCATCCGGGTTTACTGGTTGTTCCAAACGGCAGCCCTTTTGAACGGAGCAAGGATGATCTAAGGCTCGCCCTCGTCAAGAAACGAGCTATAGAAGTGGGCGCGCCACTTGCATACGTCAATATGACTGGTGGGCAAGACGACTTGGTCTTCGATGGGGATAGCATCATTGTCAATGCCGATGGCGAAGTCGTGGCACGGTCTCCTCAATTTGTCGACCATTTACTACTTGCTGATCTTGACTTGGATCCACATACTTCCGAGCCAGATGTTGTGATCCACGAGGATGTCCTCCCCGCTTTCCAAAGAGAAAGAAGTGAAATCGCTCCTCGCTTAGATGACCTTGCCGAGGTGTGGCAGGCACTCGTTGTCGGATTGCGCGACTACGTCGCAAAGAATAACTTTAAGACAGTCGTTGTTGGCCTATCTGGGGGGATTGACTCCGCTCTTGTTGCGGCAATCGCGGTCGATGCAGTTGGTGGCGAGAATGTCCACGGCGTCGCCCTTCCGAGCAAATATTCTTCGCATCACTCACTAAGTGACGCGCAGGCGATTGCAGAGAACACCGGATTGCATTTTCGAGTTATAGAAATCGAACCAATAGTTGCGGTATTTCTCAGATCGGTGAGACTTGAAGGAATAGCCCAGGAGAATCTTCAGGCAAGAGTTCGAGGAGTCATACTTATGGGTCTTTCCAACCAAGAGGGTCACCTTGTTCTAGCGACTGGGAATAAGAGCGAACTGGCCGTTGGCTACTCAACACTTTATGGAGACGCAGTCGGTGCATTTGCTCCCATAAAAGATATTTATAAGACCGATGTTTGGGCACTGTCGAAGTGGAGAAATGAGCAGGCTCTTATGCGGGGAGAGGTTCCGCCCATTCCAAGCAATTCCATTGCGAAAGAGCCGAGCGCCGAATTGCGTCCTGGCCAGAAGGATTCGGATTCGTTACCCGAATACCGCCTCCTAGATGAGATCTTGCTGAGATACGTCGAGGGCGATGAAAGCGCCTCAGCTTTAATCGATTCGGGCTTTAATTCCTCTATCATCAAACGCGTAATTTCTATGGTGGATCGAGCTGAATATAAACGTCGCCAATATCCCCCTGGTACCAAGGTATCCACGCGAGCTTTTGGCAAGGATCGTCGTTTACCAATTACCTCTCGGTGGGGCGAGAAGAACGAATAATTGCGAGCCATTTGCATGTGGCGCATTCCCGTTAGATTGCTAGCATTGGTGCATGCAAGAAATTAGTACGTGGTACTTCACGCGTCGTCGCGTGATTGATTTTGGGCGTACTGGCACATCCGCCTGCCGTTCTTAACTCGCTTCATTCGCCCCTTATTTTAGATTTTCCATAATCCCTTACCCTATTAATTATTACATTGGAGAAATAGTGAAGCTTTATAACAATATTACTGAAGTAGTCGGAAATACACCGCTCGTTCGTCTCAATCGAATTACAGATGGAGCGGCTGCAAACGTCTATGCCAAACTTGAGTTTTACAGCCCAACGGCTTCCGTGAAGGATCGCATTGGAGTATCGATGGTTGATGCCGCCGAGAAGGACGGGCAATTGAAGCCAGGCGGAACGATAGTTGAAGCCACCTCGGGTAATACTGGAATTGCTCTTGCCATGGTTGGTGCAGCTCGTGGGTACAAGGTGATTTTGACCATGCCCGACTCAATGTCGAAAGAGCGCCGCATGCTTCTTCGCGCTTTCGGTGCTGAACTCGTGCTGACTCCAGCGGCAGAAGGCATGCGCGGGGCAGTCGCCAAGGCGGAGGAACTTGGCGTGAAAGAGGGTGCGGTTCTTGTCCGTCAATTTGATAATGAGGCCAATCCAGAAATTCACCGGAAGACGACCGCTGAAGAAATCTGGCGCGATACCGATGGAACGGTTGCTGCCGTTGTTGCCGGAATCGGAACCGGCGGCACAATTACGGGTGTTGGACAGGTTCTCAAAGAGCGCAACCCTGAAGTCAAGATCTTCGCTGTCGAGCCCGCTGCTTCACCACTTCTTACGGGTGGAAATCCAGGCGGCCACCCCATTCAGGGAATCGGCGCTAACTTCATTCCCAATATTCTGGACAGATCCATTTACGACGAGGTCTTTGATGTCTCTGCGGATGATGCATTTGCTTATGCACGTCGTGCCGGTGCTGAGGAGGGAATTCTCGCCGGAATTTCATCTGGTGCCGCACTCTGGGCTGCTTCTCAGGTAGCAAAGCGTCCAGAGTTTGCTGGAAAGAATATTGTCGTCATCGTGCCTTCATTCGGTGAGCGTTACCTTTCGACAGCCCTCTATAAGGATCTTGCGGAGTAGTACATGGGTTTAAACATTAGAGAAGATATTGCTACCGCTTTCGCGCGCGACCCTGCTGCTCGCAATGTGGTAGAAATTTTTCTCGCATACCCGGGACTCCATGCAATATGGCGCCACCGAGTGGCTCACTGGCTCTGGAGTCACGGGCTAAAAACGGTTGCGCGTATCTGGTCGAATATGGCTAGGAGCGCGACTGGAATCGAGATCCATCCGGGGGCAACGATCGGGCGCCGCTTCTTCATTGACCACGGCATAGGTGTTGTGATTGGGGAGACAGCGATTATCGGTGACGATGTCATGCTCTACCACGACGTGACACTGGGGGCTCGCGCCTATCAAGAAGGAAAACGCCACCCGACGGTCGCCGATGGAGTGACCATTGGCGCTGGAGCTCGAGTCCTGGGCGATATCCACATTGGCAAAGGGGCCATCATCGGCGCAAATATGGTGATTACCAAGGATGTCCAGGAACGGACCAACTTGGATACCTCTGAATTCTTCGTGATCTAGAGGTTTCGTCACCTTTGCCGGATTGCCCTCGCAATTGTGTTAACACAGCCGTAACGCGGGCTTGAAACGATGAGTGCATGAGCAGTGACGCCCAAGTAACTAAGCAAGAGGAGTTCGTCCTTCGTACCCTGGAAGAGCGTAACACCCGTTTCGTCCGTTTATGGTTCACCGATGTTCTCGGGTTTCTTAAATCAGTTGCCATCGCACCCGCAGAACTTGAGAACGCCTTCGAAGAGGGAATTGGGTTTGACGGCTCAGCAATTGAGGGTTTCGCACGCGTGAGCGAAGCAGATATGTTGGCAAAGCCAGATCCAAGTACTTTCGCCATTCTTCCGTGGCGTACCGAAGCACCAGGTGCTGCTCGAATGTTCTGCGATATCACGATGCCAGATGGCTCTCCCTCACCCGCAGACCCGCGGCACGTGCTGCGTCGCACCCTCAATAAAGCGGCATCAACGGGATACACCTGTTATACCCATCCGGAAATCGAGTTCTTCTTATTTAAGGAACTTCCGGAACCCGGCAAGCAACCTGTTCCCATTGATTCTGGTGGATATTTCGATCAGACCCCTGCCGTAATTGGACACGATTTTCGGCGCCAGGCAATCACGATGCTTGAGTCGATGGGAATAAGCGTCGAATTTAGCCATCATGAAGGTGCGCCTGGGCAGCAAGAGATTGATCTACGTTACGCGGATGCCCTGAGCACCGCTGACAACATCATGACATTTCGCCATGTTGTAAAAGAGGTGGCATTGGATCAAGGATTCCACGCCTCTTTTATGCCAAAACCATTTACCGATCATCCAGGCTCTGGAATGCATACCCACGTCTCACTATTTGAAGGCGAGAACAATGCATTCTACGACCCGAAAGATGAATACAACTTATCCAAAGTTGGGCGTTCCTTTATTGCTGGACTTCTGCGACATGCATCTGAGATAACCGCCGTCACCAACCAGTGGGTCAATTCATATAAGCGTCTCCATGGCGGTGGAGAAGCTCCTGCCCTCGCTAATTGGGGGAGGAGTAATCGAGGAGCACTTGTTCGTGTTCCGATGTACAAACCAAAAAAGGAAAATTCAACAAGAATTGAATTCCGATCACCGGATTCCGCATGCAACCCCTATTTGGCTTACGCCGTCATGTTATCAGCAGGGTTGAAGGGCGTTGCAGAGGGGTATGAACTCTCTGAATCCAACGAATCTCCGGCGCTTCCAAGTGATTTAAACGAGGCGATCCTTGCTATGGAACAGAGCGAACTCGTCCGCGAAACCCTCGGTGAGCACGTATTCGAGTATGTCCTGCGCAATAAGCGGGCGGAGTGGGATGACTACCGGCGCCAGGTCAGCGCGTATGAATTGGACCGGTACCTTCCGATACTTTAAGGCATGGCCTCAGGCATTGGGCGGGCAGATTGGCACTTGCGTGCCAACGCCTCCGTCCTCGTCTATCTTGGAGCAGCATTAATTTCTGGCGTATTGCAACGCGGTGGTCACAGTGACCAACCCCCATGGCTGACGATCCACCTGCTCCTGCTAGGAGCGGTAACAAATGCAATCATCACATGGAGTGATCACTTCATTAGCGCGCTACTCTGGACGCGGTCACAGAATCACAATCGACAGATGGCGGTCATAGTTCTTACCAATATCGGCATCATTGGGGTTTTGGTCTCTGTTTCAACGCATACCAACTGGCTAATCATCTCTTCTGCCTCCTTGATGACCGGCACCATGGTTTTTTACCTTAGAGGCATTTCGGTTGCCATAAAAAGGTCGCTCAACAGAAGATTCATTGACCTCCTTCGCTACTATCAATGTGCAGCATTTTTTCTTATAGTTGGCATAACCCTGGGAGTGATGGTTTCATTCAAATCTGATAACGATCCGATGCAACCTCGGTTGGCCCTGGCGCACTTGCATGCCAATCTTCTTGGTTGGGTTGGTATTACTGTGATCGGAACGCTTGTCACACTCTGGCCTACCGTCCTTCGCACTCCCATGCATGGACGCGCCATTGCATCTGCGGCAATCGGCTTAAAAGTGATTTTCATGGGGACGACCCTCTCGATCATTGCTGCCATTAGTAATTGGCGTTACCTATTCGCTGTGAGTTTAGGAATTTATCTTGTCGGTACTTTAATAACTCTAACCCCGACCCTTCTCACGATGCGGAACAAGCGACCAGACCGTCCAGGTGCGTGGATGCTTTTAGCAGGTGTCATTGGCTTAGGAATTCTTCTCGTAACGGATATTTTCGTTTTTCTTACCCGCAGTTCACCGCAGAAAATATTGGTATCAATTGAAGATCACATCCTTCTTCTCTTCACACTCTTCCTTTTTCCTACGCTCCTAGGGGCGCTCACATACCTGCTCCCAGTTGTTCTCGGACGTGGGCCAACTTTAAATCGGGAACTAGAATCGATTTTAAGCCGTGGCTGGAAATGGAGACTTGCGCTTCTGCCACTTGCCTCCATCCTCATGCTCTTTACGGGTCGCATGGCAACAGTGGGTCGTGCGATGGTTGCGCTCTCCCTAGGTGCTTTTTTGCTTCTTGCACTCGGTGCAATGTACAAATCGGCGAAGTATAAAGCTCCTTCTCAATAATTGGGTTAACCCCTAGTATTCGGCATACGAAAAAGGGGCCACACCGTGAAAAATATATTGGATGCAATTGGAGATACGCCACTCATTCAGATTGAAGGCATATGGGTAAAGATGGAGTATTTAAATCCATCTGGATCGATTAAAGCCCGAATCGCCAAGTACATTATTGAGCGTGCCGAGCAAGAGGGATTACTTAAACCCGGTGACACGATTATTGAAGCATCTAGCGGCAATACTGGAAATGCAATGAGCATGGTTGCGGCGGTGAAGGGTTACAAGATGATTGTTGTCATGCCCGATGGCATGAGCCCGGAGAGAACCGCAATTTCGCGCGCCTTTGGAGCGGAAGTACATACCATGGGTGATTTTCACGTTAATGATGCTCTCGCTGAAGCACGACGAGTCGGTCAACTTCCTGGATATTTTGCCCCACAGCAATTCGATAACGAATGGAATGTGGATGAGAATCGAAACTGGCTAGGCCAGGAGATTCTTCGCCAGATGCCTGTGAAACCAGATTTGGTTGTTGGCGGAATAGGCACCGGTGGGACGATAATCGGTGTTGGCCAGGCACTTAAAGCGTCCAATCCTGATTGCAAGGTGATTGCCCTAGAGCCGGCGGAATCCTGCACAATTCTCTGTGGCGAGATTGCAAAGCACCTCATTGAAGGCATCGCTGATGGTTTTGTTCCTGGCATCATAGAACGACACCGAGAGTTTATTGATGGATTTGTCGATGTCCATTCGGATGAATCAATTGTTGAGATGCGCCGACTTGCCAGCGAACACGGTATTTTTGTTGGACCATCCTCTGGTGCGCACCTCATAGCAGCGAAGCGACTAAAGGCGCAGTACGGCGTCGAAAATGTCGTGACATTCTTCTGCGACGAGGGAGAGAAATACATCACAGATTACTGGCTCTAATCTCAGACTCTTCCTCATCATCTGAGCGTGACGTAATATCTAGGTATGCCCACCTCGGCGATTTCTCTCAAAGGTGTCACCAAATTTTACGGACACGAACTCGGCGTAATGGATGTGACTTTTGAAGTCCTCCCCGGAGAAATAATGGGATTTCTGGGGCCCAACGGCGCCGGAAAAACTACAACGATGCGGGCACTCGTAGGGCTCTTGAAGTTAACCTCTGGGCAGGCATACATTCTTGGGGAAGAAGTCACCATTTACTCCCATGAAATGCGGAAAGAGATTGGCTATCTTCCAGGATCACCAGGACTCTACGAGAATTTAACGGGCTGGGAGCACCTGAGATTTCTCGCCAAAATGCGCGACTGCGATTGCACAGAAGAAATCAGATCGATGGCTGAGAGGTTCGACCTTGACCTACACCGCCGTATAAAGGATCTCTCAAAAGGAAACCAGCAGAAAATCGGAGTTATTCAGGCTTTTATGCATCGGCCATCCATTCTGATCCTGGACGAGCCAACCTCAGGGCTGGATCCCATAGTTCAGAGGGAATTTAGCGCCCTAGTCGATGAGACGCAGTCACGAGGCGCTGCGATACTGCTCTCCTCACATGTCCTGAGCGAAGTTGAACATCTGGCGGATCGTGTGGTCATTATCAATGATGGAAAACAATTGCTTGTCGATGAGATATCGAATTTGAAGAAACGGACGCTCCGCACTGTGGATCTATTCTTCGGATCTCCAATCCCACCAGAAGTATTTAGCAGAGTGCACGGGATCAAAGACGTCCACACCTATGGAAATCGCATTACTTGCACGGTCATCGGCGCCGAGACCGAACTGCTCAAGGTCGCCGTCGAGCATGGTCTGGAGAGTGTTCAAACCCACGAATCAAATCTTGACGAGATCTTCTTCTCGATTGTGGAAGGGGGTGATCCAAATGGCTATTCCACTATTTCTTAAGGTGCTGAAGGACCAGAGGCGAGGCTTCTTGGGTTGGAGTATTGGGCTTGTAGCAATTGTTTCAATTCAACTCTCGGTCTTTCCAACTGTTCGCTCATCAGCAGAGGGACTTGCGACATTCCTTAAGAATTATCCCGAGGCATTGCAGAAGATATTTCGAATGGAGGATTACACATCGGGCCCCGGATATCTTTCAACCGAATTATTCAGTTTTATGCTCCCCCTTATTTTCATCGCTGTGGGCACTGGTTGGGGGGCGAATGCAACCGCTCAAGAAGAGGAACGCCGCACCGCCGATTTGCTGTTAACCCTCCCAATTTCACGTCCACGGATTCTTCTCACCAAAATAGTTTCGGGGATTACCGCACAGATTGTTCTGGTGCTGATTCTCTTTCTGACTCTTTTTATTGGGATTCGGTTTGTTGATATTTCACTTCCAGTCTCAAAAATATTGGCCGGATCAGCATCAGGAGCTCTTCTAGGTGTGACCTTTCACGCGGTCGCGACTCTCTTTGGTTCGATTTTTGGGAAAAAATCAGTTGCTCTCGGGGGAGCGATAGCACTTGCAATAGCTGGATTTCTCTTTTACTCGCTAGCCCCACTTGTACACACTTTTGATCGGGTCCTCGGTATCAATCCTTTTCAATGGGCATTAGGGAAGAATCCACTTAAGGGAGGACTTGACTTCGGTTACGCCACACTTTCAATTCTTACATCTATAATTATTTATGGAGCAAGTGTTTCTGTACTTCGATCGCGAGATATTTCAAACTGATTGCTGGCTAACTTCTTCAACGGCCCACCACTCATTCTGAAAACAGTCCATTCATCCATAGAGATTGCACCCATAGACTGGTAGAACTCAATTGCGGGCTTATTCCAATCAAGTACCCACCATTGAAGTCGCTCGTAATCGCGTTCTACGCAGATCTTGGCTAATTCTTGAAGAAGACTTATTCCGTGACCTTCTCCGCGAAATTCGGGTATCACGAATAGATCCTCAAGGTAGATGCCATGCTTACCAAGCCATGTTGAATAGTTGAGATGCCATATAGCAATGCCAACGACAATTTCATCATTCGTTGCAACGTGAGCGAAGACCATAGGCAGGTCAGCAAAGAGAGATTTAGCGAGATCTTCTTCGGTAGCCACGACTTGTTCCGGAGCCTGTTCGTACTCTGCAAGTTGATGTATGAGCGCCAAAATGGCGGGAAGGTCGCCAATTACTGCTTCTCTAATAGCCACTGTAATCCTCTGTTCTTCGAGATGCGGAGCCAGACCATTGATTTGCCGATTCTCTCATCTCGCGGCTACCCTGTATCCATGAAATTGCGCAGCCTCCTCCTTCGTTGCCGTGGCGAGGTCCTCTAACCGGTCTCCTCGTTGCGGGGTTTTGTTGCACCGGTAAAACCAAAACCCGCGAATTATTAAGGAGCCAAATCTAAATGAATTTCCCCCAGCAAATCCCAAGTTCCATGCAGTACCAACGATATGCCTCTTTTATACCCATCGACCTCACAGATCGCACCTGGCCGTCCAAGAAGATGACGAAGGCCCCACAATGGTGCTCGGTGGATCTCCGGGATGGTAATCAAGCGCTTATTGATCCGATGGATACACCTCGCAAAATGGCAATCTTTAAATTGCTTATATCCATGGGCTACAAAGAAATAGAGGTTGGCTTTCCAAGTGCGAGTCAGACCGATTTCGATTTTGTACGGAAGATTATAGAAGAAGATCTAATCCCAGATGATGTAGTCATTCAAGTGCTGACACAAGCGCGTGAACCGTTGATTGAACGCACTTACGACTCTCTCAAGGGTGCAAA
>JACPZY010000152.1 GCA_016195215.1 Actinomycetota bacterium
AAGAGAGAAAAGAAACCAGAGAAAGTACGCCTTCAGGAGAGAGTTTAAGGACGAGGATCTCTTTGAGACCAATCCGCCGAGAAGACCGCCAATGATGTTGCTGACTCCCATCGTTCCAAGGATCCATGCCGTGCGCTGCGGAAGATTCTCTAAGGTCGCAAAGGCGGGAACGGCAACATTAAATGCACCCCAGCCAAAACCGATAAAGCATCCTTCAAACATTAAGAGCTGCATGGCGGGGTTGCGCCAGAGTGGTCGGCTTCCTTTCGCCTTCACCTCAGGCACCCAATTCTTCGAGACTGATGTGAGTGCGAGGGATCCTCCGCCGAGGAGCATTAATGCCGAACAGATGAGGAGGGCACTTCCGGGACGAGTGGAGAGTGAGAGGATCGTCGCGATTATCGGACCGATAACACCGGCAGCGTTGATAAAAGAGGTATCTAGCGCATATGCGGTGCGGAGAAGCTCACCGCGCACTATTGATCTCCAGAGCGGGCGGATGGAGAGATTGATGGGCGGGGCGGTCACTCCCAGAAGAAATGCCAGTATGAGGATTGATTGGCGACTATGCGTGAGGTTGAGAAGGATGAGCATTGTTGAATAGGCGGGAACTTGGATCCGAAGCGGCCATTTCTGTCCGTACCTGTCCATGACGGATCCGCGGATCGCCGCCGTGAGCGCACCAGAGAGGGAGTTGAGCCCTATCGCCAGGCCCGCTAGCGGGATGGAATTTGTCTCGTAATTGACCTTAAAGAAGATGGAGAGTGCAACCATGCCATAGGCGACACGGGCGGGAAATGCGCTCAGAACTAGAATTTTTACATGTCGCAGGCCTAAGAGTTCACGATACCGATTCATGGAAAGTGAAGTCTAGCCGTGTAGCAGGTAGGAGAGGGCGGGCGAATTGACCCGAATCGGGCGCAAACCGTACCCTTAGCCGCCTCATCCCTACTATTTTCTATCCCTACGGAGCAACTTGAGTACCTCACCAGTTATTGCAGTAAATGACATTGGATCAGCAGCAGATTTCATGGCCGCAATCGAAGGAACCATCCGAAACTTCAATGATGGAGATCTTGTAGAAGGCATTGTCGTCCAGGTAGATCGCGATGAAGTCCTAGTGGATATTGGATACAAAACCGAAGGAGTTATTCCTTCCCGTGAGCTCTCCATCCGTCACGACGTAGACCCAAGTGAAATCGTCAAGGTTGGCGAAAAGATTGAGGCACTCGTTCTTCAGAAGGAAGATAAAGAAGGTCGTCTGATTCTCTCCAAGAAGCGTGCACAGTATGAGCGCGCCTGGGGCGAAATTGAAGGCAAGAAAGAGCGTGACGAAGTTGTTGTCGGAACGGTCATTGAAGTTGTCAAGGGTGGGCTCATCGTTGATATTGGTCTTCGCGGATTCTTACCGGCATCTCTCGTTGCAATGCGTCGCGTTCGTGACCTCACTCCTTACATTGGCAAGCAGGTTGAAGCCCGCATTATCGAACTCGATAAAAATCGCAATAACGTGGTTCTTTCTCGCCGCGCCTACCTTGAGCAGACCCAGTCTGAATCCCGCACTACATTCCTCAATCAACTTCAGAAGGGTCAAGTCCGCACGGGTGTTGTTTCATCTATCGTGAACTTTGGCGCTTTCGTTGATCTTGGTGGAGTAGATGGCTTGGTTCACGTCTCCGAACTTTCATGGAAGCATATTGACCACCCAGGTGAAGTTGTTGAAGTTGGCGACGAGGTAACCGTTGAAGTTCTAGAGGTCGATTTCGAGCGTGAGCGCGTTTCGCTCTCACTTAAGGCGACGCAAGAAGATCCATGGCAGGCATTCGCTCGCACCCATACCATCAATCAAGTGGTTCCAGGTGTCGTGACTAAGCTAGTTCCATTCGGTGCGTTTATCCGCGTCCACGAAGGAATTGAAGGTTTGGTTCACATCTCTGAATTGGCAGAACGCCATGTTGAGATTCCAGAACAGGTCGTTCAGGTTGATGACGAACTATTCGTGAAGATTATCGATATCGATCTTGAGCGTCGACGGATCTCACTGTCGTTGAAGCAGGCCAATGAGGGTCATGAAGTTGAGATTGAAGCATTTGATCCGACCCAATATGGCATGGCAGCGCGCTATGACGCGGAGGGTAATTTCATTTACCCTGAGGGTTTCGATGCAGATTCGCAAGAATGGAAGCCAGGCTACGAAACTCAACGCGAAGAGTGGGAACGTCAGTACGCCGAAGCTCAAGCTCGATTTATTGCGCATAAGAAGCAGAAGGAGATCGCCCAGGCAGCGGATGCCGCAGCAGCGACTGACGAAGTGCCTGGAGAGGCTGCTGAGTAAAGAAGGCATAAAAAAGGAATAAATTTTCCTCTTTAATAAGTAGATGAGACCGGCTTCGAGATTCGAGGCCGGTCTCATCATTCCTTATCATGGAAAGGCTAAGGCAAGGTAGGGTCGCTCTGTGCTAATTGTTGGACTTACTGGTGGTATCGGTTCGGGGAAATCCCTTGTAGCCAGATATTTCGCCGATCTAGGGGCTCATGTAATCGACGCAGACCAACTATCTCGTGAAGTTGTGGAGCGAGGGAGCGCTGGTTTTGATGAGGTGGTCTCTGCCTTTGGAGATGCAATTTTACGAAATGGAGATTTAGATCGGCGGGCCCTCTCAAACCTGATATTTGCGAATAAGGACGCCAAGCGAAAACTCGAAGAAATAATTCACCCCCGCGTTCGTCGTGCATTTGAGGAAGCCGTAAATAATTTAGAACCTGATGGCATTCTTATCTATGAAATTCCATTGCTCGTTGAAGCCGGTGCTGCAGAAAGATTTGATTTTGTTATTACAGTTGAATCTGACATTGTCGCGCGCCGGGAGAGATTGCAGAAACGTGGAATGATCCCTTCTGAGATTGAGTCGCGATTCCAGGCGCAGGCAACAGCCGAGGCCCGCGAGGTCGTGGCAGATTATGTGATCCTCAATAACTCCACAGAGGATGCGCTCCTGCGGGAAGTAGAGAATCTCTGGGAAGTTATTCTTCCTAATTGGCAGCGCGAGAAAAGCTGACCGAGACTAGAATTGGCTGGTGCGTCCAAAAACAGATATCCAGCGACGCGTTCAACCTTTCTTGGTAGAAAGTGAGTATGTCCCTGCGGGGGACCAGCCAGAAGCTATTGCCGAAATCGTCCGACGGATCAAAGGTGGGGATCAGGACATAGTTCTCCTAGGCGCTACTGGAACCGGAAAATCGGCGACAACCGCCTGGTTGATTGAAAAACTACAGCGTCCAACTCTGGTCATCGCTCCGAATAAAACCCTGGCGGCGCAACTCGCAAATGAGTTCAAGGAACTCATGCCCAACAATGCGGTCGAATATTTCGTCTCGTATTATGACTATTACCAGCCTGAGGCTTACGTACCTCAAACTGATACTTTCATCGAAAAGGATTCAAGCGTCAATGATGAAGTGGAGCGATTACGACACTCCGCCACGAACTCTCTTCTAACCCGGCGTGATGTAATCGTTGTCGCCACGGTCTCTTGCATTTATGGCCTGGGTACGCCCCAAGAATACGTAGATCGCATGGTCACGCTCAAGGTCGGCGATCAGATAGATCGGAACGTGCTTCTTAGAAAATTCGTTGATATCCAATATAAGAGAAATGACATTGCCTTTGAACGGGGAACGTTCCGTGTCCGCGGGGATACCATTGAAATAATCCCGATGTACGAAGAATTAGCTCTGCGCATTGAAATGTTTGGTGACGAGATCGAGGCAATCACTACTCTTCATCCGCTCACGGGTGAGATCGTTCGGGACGAAAATGAGATGTACGTTTTCCCAGCGACCCACTACGCAGCAGGCCCTGAGACGATGAAACGGGCGATCTCCGAGATTGAAGAGGAACTCGGGGTGCAACTCGAGAAATTTGAGCGAGAAGGAAAATTACTTGAGGCGCAGCGGCTCCGCATGCGCACCTCATTTGATATTGAAATGATGCAAAATCTCGGATTCTGCTCAGGTATTGAGAACTACTCTCGCCATATCGATGGACGTGCCGCAGGATCGGGCCCAAACTGCCTTCTTGATTATTTCCCGGAGGATTTTCTCCTTGTCATCGATGAATCTCACGTGACCGTTCCTCAAATTGGGGCGATGTTTGAAGGTGACGCTTCACGAAAGCGGACGCTTGTCGAACACGGGTTTCGACTTCCGAGTGCGATGGATAACCGGCCGTTGCGATGGGACGAATTCTTGGAAAGGGTTGGTCAGAAAGTCTATTTATCGGCGACGCCCGGACCTTATGAAATTGGAAAGGTTAATGGCGATGTAGTGGAGCAGGTTATCCGCCCGACTGGACTCGTCGATCCAAAAATTGTGGTGAAGCCAATCAAGGGCCAGATAGATGATCTTCTTCATGAGATTGAAATCCGTGCTGGAAAGAATGAGCGCGTTCTCGTCACGACACTTACCAAGAAGATGTCCGAAGACCTCACGGACTATCTGCAAGAGCGGGGCGTTCGAGTTCGGTATCTCCACTCGGAAGTGGACACGCTCCGACGAGTGGAACTTTTGAGAGAATTGCGCTCGGGCGAATACGATGTTCTAATTGGCATTAACCTTCTCCGCGAAGGTTTGGATCTGCCAGAAGTCTCTCTTGTGGCGATTTTGGATGCAGATAAAGAAGGTTTTCTCCGTTCGGCAACCGCCCTTATTCAGACAATCGGTCGCGCAGCCCGGAACGTATCAGGTGAAGTGCACATGTACGCGGACAACATCACTAAATCGATGGCCAAAGCTATCGACGAGACCAATAGACGTCGGGCAAAGCAGGTCGCATACAATCTTGAACGAGGCGTAGATCCCCAGCCGTTAAGGAAGAAGATTGCTGATATCACCGATTTGATCAATAGAGAGAGCGAGGACACCGAGCAATTGCTCTCCTCTTCAGGCAGGAAATCGCAGAGATCACCTCTTCCTGCCATCGGTTTGCATTCAAAGAGTTTGGGCTCCCTTCCAAGACAGGAATTATTGGCCTTGATAGAGTCACTGACCGATCAGATGAGAAGTGCTGCGACAGACCTTCACTTTGAACTGGCGGCAAGGCTCCGTGATGAGATCAAGGATCTCAAGCGCGAACTTCGAGACATGGAAACGGCGGGGATTTAGTCATATGGCAGACCACCTCATTGTCCGTGGAGCGCGAGAGCACAATTTAAAAAATATTTCCATTGAATTGCCGCGAAATTCGCTGGTCGTTTTTACGGGATTATCTGGCTCCGGTAAATCTAGTCTCGCTTTTGATACTATTTTTGCAGAGGGCCAGCGAAGGTATGTGGAATCACTCTCGGCATACGCCAGACAGTTTCTGGGGCAGATGGATAAGCCTGACGTGGATTTCATCGAGGGTCTTTCTCCTGCTGTTTCTATTGACCAGAAATCAACAAATAGAAATCCACGCTCGACCGTTGGAACAATCACGGAGGTATATGACTATCTCCGCCTTCTTTTTGCACGTGCCGGAAGACCGCACTGCCCTAATTGTGGAAAACCTGTAAGTCGTCAGAGTCCTCAACAAATTGTTGACCAGATATTGACGATGCCTTCAACCACAAAGTTTCAGGTACTCGCGCCGATGGTCAGAGCTCGAAAGGGCGAATTTGTCGATCTCTTTCAAGAACTCGTAAGCCAAGGTTATTCAAGGGCTCGAGTTGACGGAAATGTTATTCAATTATCGGAACCTCCGAAGTTAAAGAAGCAAGAGAAGCACAGTATTGAAGTCGTCGTTGATCGATTGACTGCAAAGGAAGACTCAAAGAACCGGCTTACCGATTCGATTGAAACTGCCCTTCGGCTGGCTAGTGGCATTGTCCTACTTGATTTCGTAGATGTGAAAGGTGCTGGGAGTGAGCGTACATTTAGCGAGCATCTTGCCTGTCATGATTGTGAACTCTCCTTTGAAGAATTAGAACCACGTTCCTTCTCTTTCAACTCACCCTTTGGCGCCTGCCCTGCCTGCACTGGAATTGGGACGAAGCTGGAGGTCGATTATGACCTCATCATTCCAGATGACTCGATCTCCATTAATGAAGGTGCGATTGCGCCGTGGTCGACAGGGCAGACTTCGGAGTACTTTCTCCGGCTTCTCGAGGCGCTCTCGGAAGAGGTTAAGTTCTCCCTTGATAATCCTTGGAAGAAATTATCTGTGAAAGCTAAAGAGGCAATTTTGCACGGGTTCGAATACGAAGTCCATGTCAAGTACAAGAACAGATATGGGCGAGTTCGAAATTACTCGACGGGATTTGAGGGGGTAATTCCCTTTATTCATCGTCGGCATGGCGAGACAGATAGCGATTACAGTCGAGATAAATATGAAGCGTACATGCGGCAAATTCCGTGCCCTGTTTGCCAGGGTGCGCGATTAAAGCCGGAAGTATTGGCGGTCCTCGTGGGCGAGAAAAATATCGCCCAAATTTGCGAGCTGTCCATCGGAGAATGCGCAGAGTTCCTCAAGAATATCGAACTCAATGTCCGCGAAACTCAGATCGCCGAGAGGGTAATGAAAGAAGTACACGCCCGGCTCGGATTCCTGCTCAATGTTGGCCTGGACTACCTCTCACTAGATAGGCCCGCTGCAACACTTTCCGGCGGAGAAGCCCAACGAATCCGTCTCGCGACACAAATTGGATCGGGTCTGGTAGGTGTCCTCTATGTTCTAGATGAGCCAAGCATTGGACTTCATCAGAGAGATAATCGCAGGCTCATAGAGACATTGACGCGTTTACGCGATCTGGGAAATACTTTAATTGTTGTTGAGCATGATGAGGAAACCATCCGAGCTGCTGACTGGATTGTCGATATTGGTCCGGGAGCCGGAGAGCATGGGGGCAAAGTAGTCGTTTCAGGTGATTATCAGTCACTCATCGACTCTGAAGAGTCCATAACCGGCGCCTATCTTTCCGGCAGGCGGGCTATTGAAGTACCTGCTCTGCGTAGACTCATCGATCCAAAACGGAGACTCGTAGTCAAGGGTGCGCGCGAAAATAATTTGAGGGATATCGACGTAGCAATTCCGCTCGGTGCCTTTATTGCAGTTACCGGCGTGAGTGGCTCCGGGAAATCCACCCTTATCAACGACATTGTTTACACGACCCTCGCAAACAAACTAAATGGTGCTCGACTTGTGCCAGGCCGGCATCGCACCATCACCGGCGTGGATTTGCTGGACAAGGTCGTGCACGTGGATCAATCACCGATTGGACGGACTCCACGTTCTAATCCAGCCACGTATACAGGTGTCTTTGACAAAGTACGAGCGCTTTTCGCGGAAACTTCCGAAGCGAAGGTGCGTGGATATCTTCAAGGGCGATTCTCTTTTAACGTTAAGGGCGGCAGATGTGAGAACTGCGCGGGGGATGGCACGATCACAATCGAGATGAATTTTCTTCCTGATGTTTATGTTCCATGCGAAGTCTGCCATGGTGCACGATACAACCGTGAGACTCTCGAAGTTCATTACAAGGGCAAGACCATTGCCGAAGTATTGGGAATGCCGATTGAAGAGGCAAGAGAATTTTTTGGGGCCATGCCGACAATTGCCCGGTACCTCAAGACGCTCTGCGATGTTGGTCTGGGATACGTCCGACTCGGTCAATCGGCTCCGACTCTCTCTGGAGGCGAGGCCCAGCGGGTGAAATTGGCGACAGAATTGCAGCGACGTTCAACAGGCCGCACAATTTATGTTCTCGACGAACCAACAACGGGACTCCACTTCGAGGATGTCAATAAACTTCTCGGAGTACTTAACCGTCTCGTTGATACCGGCAACACAGTGGTTGTGATCGAACATAATTTGGATGTGATTAAATCTGCAGACTGGGTGATAGATATGGGTCCCGAAGGCGGTTTCCGTGGAGGAACAGTGGTTGCCGAAGGTACTCCCGAAGATGTTGCTTCCAATAAAAATAGTTACACTGGTGCCTATCTTGCTGGGATTCTCGAAAGCAATCGGGCAAGTCTTTCAACCCGACGCTAATGGCTAAACCGGAGTCGTATCGTCCGCAGGACGTTCCAGCGCTTCCAGGCGTTTACCGCTTTTTTGATGAGAACGATCGTGTTATATACGTAGGCAAAGCTCTCAGCTTGAAATCTCGGTTAAGCAGTTATTTCCAGAGCAATCTTCCTGAGCGAACCTTTCGCATGGTCCATGAGGCCGCTCGAGTTGACTGGACTATTGTCGATTCTGAAGTTGAGGCACTGCAGCTGGAGTTTTCGTGGATCAAACAGTACAACCCAACGTATAACGTTCAATTCCGCGATGACAAGTCTTACCCCTATTTGGCTCTCTCGGTGAGCGATGAATTTCCGCGGGTATTTATCACGCGGAAGCAGAAACGCCCTGGAGTCAAGTATTTTGGTCCATTCACGCATGCCTGGGCCCTTCGAAATACCTTCGATCTTCTCTTGAAAGTTTTTCCGGTTCGTTCCTGCACTGATGGTATCTTTCAAAAAGCGCGCAGGACTCAGAGGCAGTGCCTTCTCGGTGATATTGGCAAATGTTCTGCTCCATGCGTTGGTTGGATTACCCCCGCCGAACATAAGGATCTGGCCAATCGGCTTGTTGATTTCATGGAGGCGGGGCAAGGTGAGATGTTGCCCACTCTCCGCAAAGAAATGGAATCAGCGGCATACGGTCAGGAGTACGAACGGGCGGCAAAGATCCGTGATCAGATTACTTCGATGGAACACGTTCTCGAGTCTGCCGATTCGGCTATGTCTGTGAATCTCTTCGCAGATGTCATTGCGATTCACCGTGAAGGTGCTCATGCAGCAGGTTCTCTATTTATGATTAGAGGAGGTGCAATTAAAGGATCACGGTCCTGGCTTCTGGACCAGAAGCGGTCACTTGAAGATGAAGATGATCTTTCGGCCCTCTTCGCTTCCATATATGGCGAGAATCAACCTTCCATCACGGGGGGTGATATTCCTCCCGAAATTTTGATTAATGAATTACCCGTAAACGCATTGATTCTGCAGGAATGGCTCTCAGGTTTGCGCGGTTCGAAGGTAGAAATAAGAGTCCCGCAGAGAGGCGAAAAAGTCGAGATACTCAGTACGGTTGAAAGAAATGCGCGATATGCACTGATTCAGTTTGTTAATAAACGCTCCACCGATAGCGCAGTAAGTGGGAAAGCATTGGTCGAAATCCAAGAAGCTCTTGGTCTAGACCGCCCA
>JACPZY010000019.1 GCA_016195215.1 Actinomycetota bacterium
CTTGCTCAGAGTGACTCCGACCGCCTTTACTCCATACTCTTTGGCCGCGTGGATTGCCAGAGTGCCCCACCCGCACCCCACGTCGAGCAATTTCATTCCAGGTTTCAAATCCAGTTTTCTGCAGATGAGGTCTACTTTCTCAATCTGCGCCTCATCAAGCGAACTTTCTTCAGTGTTAAAGATGGCGCATGAATAAACCATGGTCGGCCCAAGAATGTAAGAATAGAAGGTGTTTGAAACATCATAATGATGCTCGATCGCCGCTTTGTCGCGAGTCAGTGAGTGAAGGAGTCCACGCCGAAAGCGAGGTGGTGCCTCTTCGGCTGGCAATTCCGGTCTTAGAAGTGCGGTTGGTCCGACCGCTACGGTAAGTTTTGCAAGGGAGTTGATCGGCATTGGATTCTTCACGTAATCATTGAGGGCCACTAGAGTCTCATGAATGTCGCCATGTACGTCTAGATGATTGGTGATGTATGCACGCGCGAGACCAAGATCACCCGGGTGGCTAAGGATGTAACGAAGCGCGAGGGGAGATTTTATTTCGAGAACATTATCGGACGCCAGATTGCCGGCAGAACTGCCGTCAAATGCTGCAATTTTGATCGGGACATCTTCGGCAAAAAGCGATGAGACCTTATCGGCAATCCATCTTGTCTTTGTCATTCTCGACTCCTTACTCATCAAATGCTCCGTCTAGCCTTTTGTGCTCCTTTTTAGGATTCTAAAAGTATCCTAGATGAATCAACGAGACCAGCGTTTGTGTTTGGATTCACGAGTTAGGAAGTTGGAATCGTCAGGAGGATTCGAGTTCCATATCCGGGTCTGCTTTCAAATGAGATGGTTCCGCCCAGCAATTCAATGCGCTCATGCATTCCTTGAATACCGAGTGATCGTGCGGGCGCGGGTCCAAAATTCCACATGCCCACCCCGTTATCGGTTACGGAGATGGCGAGGTGATCTTGATGATATTCCCATTTGACTTCCACACTGGTCGCTCGAGAGTGGCGTTCTATATTGTGGAAGGCTTCCTGCATTATTCGAAAGAGATGGACCTCATTAAGTGAATCTAACTCTCTTTCCTCACCTAGTGTCTCGAAATTTACTCCCATTTTCGCGCGGGATTCAAGATCTTTGACCAAATATTCCACCGCTTGAGTTAATCCCATCGATTCGAGAAGTATGGGGCGCAATTCTTCGCAGTAGCGTCGAATAGTTTCGGAGGTGAGCGTGAGGGTCTCCTTGGCACGGAGCATGTTCTCCCGAATTTTTTCAGGACTCGCTGATTCGATTGCCTGGTCGATATCCATGGTTGCTGCGGCCAGTAATTGGAGTGAATCATCGTGCAGGTCCCGAGAAATTCGACGTCGTTCGTTCTCTTGTGCCTCGCCGGCGAGCCTGATGTACCGTTCCTTCTCTAAGATATTTTCATTGAGGCGGGCATTCAACGCCAGAAGAAGCCGACGCGCCTTCTTCTGGCGTTCGACGATAAAGCCTGTCGCGACGGAGAGCAGGCTCATTGCTCCGAGCCGGAGCAAAATTATTCCGCCGGATTCTGCCCGCTTAAGCTCAATTCCATCCGGCAGAAAGAAAATTGCAGCTATGACAATTGTTGCTATGGCCGCTCTGTACCCGAAGAGCGTTGCAGCCGCCATGGTGACCATGAGGTATAAAAAAACGTAGAGTTGGATGGGACCCGGACTTTGGAGCACTTCATTGAGGCGAGCAGTTGTGCCATAGTTGCGAATCTGCAGAGCGATCATCGCTGATCCAGCAATGGTCACCGCCTGAATTCCCCAAAAACGGAAATCGCGGTACTGGGGGAGAAGTTGCTTGAGGAAGGTCAAGGTAACCGAATCGCCTGGTCGCGGATTGCTGTAGTAACCGCCTCCGTTCGCGATGAGACGCCGAGTTTTGTAAATATATTGCGCATATGAACTTCAATGGTTCGGCTGCTTAAGTTAAAGTGCGCACCAATTGCTTTATTTGTCTCCCCTTTTGCTGCAAGTTCGAGAATCTGTAATTCGCGTCGACTCAATCCCTTTGGATTTTCTAATCCCGCATCTTCCCCAAGGGTAAAGGGCAGTGGTATCCCACCTGATTCTGATTCATCCATACATGTAACAATCGCTTCTCGTATCTCGACCGGACTGGAAGTCTTGAGCAGATAGCCGCTCGCCCCAGCTGCGTATGCTCCTTGCAGATCTGAATCTGCTGCTGTGGCGGAGAGTATGAGAACAAGAATTCCTGGAAAATCCCTTTTTATCTGCAACGTTGCCTCAACGCCCGTCATCAAGGGCATGTGTAAATCCATGAGAACGACGTCGGGACGTAGTAACTCGGTCTGTTCGCATGCCTCAGATCCGTTGGAAGCTTCCCCTACAACTGTGAGTTCGCCCTCTTCATCTTCCAGCCTGGCAATGAGTCCGGCCCGAAAAATTGGGTGGTCATCAACGACCAGCACCCGGGTGGTAGCGGTCTGCTTCAAAAAAACAGGGGGGGGGGGGGGGGGGGTCATGTTTGGTAGGCCCTTCCTTACAACAATCACTCTGAAATCCCATTGCGGGTATATCAACCCTCTCAGTATTCATAGCCTTGCCCCGGTGGCGCTCATTACTACGTGAAGGGAGTTGGAGCGCTTAGGCAGATTTCTTAGCGCGGCTCTTTTCTTGATTAGCGTGGAAGAAGCGGGAGAAGGCGATAGAACCCAAGGTGAGCACAGTTCCTGAGATGAGGTATCCGCTAAGAGCGCCTGGCCTAGTTGGCAGAAGCCAATCCAGCAGGAGAGCGCCAACCAACTGACCCGTGACACTCCAAAGAATGAAGTTGAGAACCCCCATCGTCCGCACGACGGTGGCCGCCACTGCCACAAAGATCAAGCCGCTCGGACCGCCGATATAGACCCACGGATTGTTCGGTAGTGGCGCAATGGAGCCGCCACGCATCAGATTGATGGCTAGTCCAATTACTAGCAGGACCAGACCAACAGAGAAGTTAAGCCAGGTGGTCACCATGGGTCTTTTGGTAATGACGTTTACGCGGCTGTTGAGTGCATATTGAAAGGCGAGTACCAGACCCACGGCAATGCTCAGGAGAACGGTAAAGACTTTGAAATTCGCCTTACCCAGGTCAGGATAGACGGCAATCGTCACGGCGATCAGAGTCATAATTGCTGCAAAAACTCGAGGCCAGGTTATCGGCTCCTTTCCATTAGTTGAGAGACCTGCCTTGTCAACCAAGAGCGAAGTCGCCGTCTGGCCAGCGATGAGGCTGATAGTGAATATCGCGACGCCGATTTCGGGAACCGCTGCACTCTGGGTCGCAACGAAGAGCGCCCCACCTACGCCACCAGTGAGTTCCCACCACTTCATATCCCTATTTTTTATGGCAAGGAGTAAGTTCCTGAAACCTTCTCTATCTGCCTTTCTCAGCAGGAGAAAGAGCCAGAGAATTATCCATCCAATGGCATTCGAAATAACTGCAGAACCCAGGGAATTCTTTAGATCAACTGATAGTTCTCCATTTGCCCGTGACTGCACTGATGCAAGTGCCCCAACAAAGAGCGTCAATAATCCGTACAAACTCTTCTCCCTCAGAAATCGTGCGCCTAACCTACCCCGATGTGGAAAATTACAGTGAAGAGATCTATCCGCTCTCTATTTAGACGATGGTAGTCCATTCTTCGAGAGGTTATTGCTAGATCTCTCCATTAGGGTTGGCAAGTGAGTACCAATAAATTCGACGTATTAATTATTGGTGGCGGGCACAATGGTCTGGTCGCTTCGTGTTATCTGGCAAAAGCGGGCTATAAAGTTGGAATTCTCGAACAAAATTCCGAAGTGGGCGGGGCGTCGGTCAGTCAACGCGTCTTTCCTGATTTTGATGCAAACCTCTCACGTTATTCATATTTAGTATCCCTATTTCCGGATAAGATTCTTGAGGACTTGGATTTAACTTTTACCACATTGTCGCGCTCGGTCTCTTCTTTCACTCCAGAAATTGTGGGGGGAGTGGACCAAGGTCTCCTCATCTCATCAACCATGGATGAGAGAACTCGAGCCTCTTTTCAGGAATTCACGCGTGGAGAGAGTGAATTCGCCGCCTGGCAGAGTTTTTATTCAGAGGTTCTAGAAATGGCTCAAGTAATAGCACCTACCCTTTTGGAGAAACTTCCCACACGCTCTGAATTGGAAAAGATGGTAAGTCGCCCAATATGGCATGAGATATTCGATGCACCATTGGGAGAGACAATAGAGAGGCGCTTTTCTAACGATCTAATTCGTGGAGTGGTTCTCACTGATGGATTGATCGGGACTTTTGCCGATGCACATTCGTTTGCCGCCAACACATGTTTTGCATATCACCTCATCGGGAATGGATCAGGTGAGTGGAAAGTGCCGTTAGGCGGCATGGGGAGTTTGGTCACCGAATTACAGGCGAAAGCGATGGGCCACGGCGTTGAAATTATGACATCTCATAGGATTACAAAAGTAGAACGTATATCAGAGAGGTATCGCTTAAAATCAAATTCCGGTCCAACTTTTGATTCTACATTTGTACTCGCCAACTGTGCACCGCAATCTCTGGCCTCGCTGATGGAGGTATCCCCGCCCAAAAGTTTGGATGGTAGCCAGGTGAAAATCAATATGCTCTTAAGAAGATTGCCTAGATTGAAAAGTGGAATTGACCCGAGACTGGCTTTCGCTGGGACTTTTCATATTGATGAGCGTTATTCCGATCTTCAACTGGCCTATCAACAGAGTTCTAGGGATCAAATCCCTGATCGGATTCCTGCAGAGATGTACTGCCATACGCTCACGGATAGTTCGATTCTTTCGCCGGAACTTAATGAGCTCGGCTACCAAACGTTGACACTATTTGCTTTACACACGCCAGCTCCACTATTTGAGGGCAGAAATATTGAAGTTAAAAGGGTAATTGAGGAGAAATTATTGAATCAGCTCAATCGATATTTACAGGATCCGATAGAGGAGTGCCTAGCAATTGCGGCGGATGGTTCGCTCTGTATTGAGACGAAGAGCCCGCTTGACCTAGAGAAAGAACTTGGATTGCCACGAGGGAATATTTTCCACAAAGATTTATCCATGCCCTTCCGTAAGGATTCTGATGCATTCGGATGGGGAGTTGAGACTCAATTTCCAAATCTCTTTCTCTGCGGGGCAGGTGCAATTAGGGGAGGCGGGGTAAGTGGAATACCTGGCCACAATGCCGCCGCTGCCGTCCTTGAGATCAATGGGTTGTAATTACTTAGGATCGCCCAGTGTCAAACCTCCGGACTCTCGCCCCGAGAAATCTCGCCAAGTTTGAAATTTTGCGAACGTACTCCACAAATCATGCCTCTCCTAAGAATCTCCAGCCAACACCTAGAAAAGTCGGGAATTGTAGCCCTTTAGAGCGATAGTAAAGGAGTGAGGAAGGGATTCATTGTTCGGTCTTGACCGAACATCAGTGGGATTCATTCCTGAATTTTTGGTAGACATGACCGTAGAATTACTCATAGGCAAATTTTGCCATCCGACTCTCCTAAGGCGACTTTTATGATGGCATTAGTGCGCTTGATATACGATTTTTTTCGGAAAGAAGAGTTAAGGGCTTTCGACTATATTCGAAAGCATCCACGCGCCAAGTGGATTATCGGACTCGATGCGATACTCTCAATCTCTCTGGTTTTTTCGGGTTTTACTTATGCCTCTCAATCATCAAAAAATGAAATGTCGGCGGAACTCAAGCGTGTCGGAGCAGTGGCGATGTCGCCAACTGAGTTTGTAAATCATGTCCGTAGGGAAGGTAATCGCGAGTACTGGCTTGGGGAAATTCCGGGATTTGATATTGCTGCCCATGTCGATCTAGCGGGCGTTAGTTCTCTTTCATACGTGAAGAGGGGTTCGGATCCCCATGATTTGGATCGGCCAAAGATTACGGTTGTTACATACACCGGTTCAATTAACAGAACTGGGATTCATCAATTTGGAACGTGGTTGGAGCCCACTACTTCGGTGACAGCGAGCGGATTGGTTGTTAAATACGACCTAAGTGTGATGATGGATCAAATCGTTGCAATCAATGGCACTACCAATATTGTCTCCATACATTATCCGACGGCTCAAACCCTTCAAACTTTTATGGAAAATGCTGCCGCTCTCAGATTGGTCGGCTAATCGTCGATCCATGTTACGAAATAAATGACGAGTGCTACAAAAAGGATAAGCAGTGAACTGGCTGCCATCGCCATTCCGTAATTCTGCGTTCCAGGCCTAGAAATAAGTTGAAAAAGGATTATCGGAAGGGTTGCCTGATCGCCGTAGGCGAGGAAATTTGCAGCCCCGAATTCACCTATAGAGATGAGCGCACTAAAACCAAGGGCGGTCAGTAGGACCTTCCGAATAATTGGTACTTCGATCTGCGTCCAAATCGATTCTTCGGAGGCGCCGTCAGTAGAGGCAGATTCCAGCAGCTCCCGATCGATGGAGAGAAGTGCTGGATATACCAGGCGAATGACTAATGGGGTCGCTAATAGCGAGGCGACAAGAGGTGTTACCAGCCAACTTGATCTCAATGGAAAAAGTCCTGAGCTAAAGGTAATAAGGTAGCCGAAACCAAGGACGACACTGGAAATGCCCACAGGCGCCTGGAACGTGAAGTCGAGGGCGTTTCGAAATTTTGAGGCGAGCGAACTCCCATACTTTCTAGAAATAATGTAACTCACGAGTACGCCGATGCAAATGCTAATGAGACTGGCGATAAGAGTGTTGCGTAAGCTATTCAGGACGGCGTGGGTGACAGAAATATTTAACAACTCACGCGCTCCCTTGCCGGTGAGATTGGCAAAATTTTGAAGTGAAAATGCTCCTGCGAAGGTAAAGGCCTCGGCGAATATCTTGAGGATTGGTAA
>JACPZY010000143.1 GCA_016195215.1 Actinomycetota bacterium
ACTATTCCTGCCTTGGATACCGTTGTATTGAAGGCAAACAGAATCATAGATAAGACGGCCGTTAAAATAGGGAAGATCACTATTAATGAAGATTACCTGACGGGATTTTTTCAAGCTTCGGCCGGGCTGGTCTCTAGCGATCTCCTCTCCGTAGAGTTCTTCTATAAATCCGTTAGACAGACTGAATGGACCTCACTCGGCATCGACAGTAATGCGCCCTACAGCGTCTACATCGATCCAATGGAATTTCCCGGTGAGACTCTGGAAGTTAGGGCGATCGCTACCAATACAAAGGGGGCAACTTTTGCGCTATCAAGTAGAAAAATTACTATCCCCGCATCATGATGGTAGCGCTTTATTTGTAAGTAATTCTGCTCCCATACTAGGTGAGAGAGTCCGTCTCCGAGTTCGGGTGCCAAAGGGTGATAAAGCTCAGAAGATGTGGGTTCGGCTCTTTCATGATGGCGAGCCGCGCACCTTTGAATTGAAAAAAGGGAAGCCAAATTCCGTCGAGAGCTGGTGGTCGGTTGAGATTGAAATTCTCAACCCGGTCACGCACTATCGATTCCTTCTCGTAGATAAAGGGAGATATCGCTGGCTCAATGGCGAGGGAGTTTTTGAAAGAGATGTTGTAGACCGCGAAGATTTCCAGATTATTGCTAAGCCGAAATACCCTGATTGGATCAAGCACGCTGTCTTCTATCAAATATTTCCTGATCGTTTTGCCAAGTCGGACGCTAAGCGTGATTTACCGTCGTGGGCAGTGCTGCGGGACTGGAATGCCCTACCGACGGGCCGAGGTGCAAACGCCGGAACTGAATTCTATGGGGGTGACTTTCCTGGGATCACCCAGCACCTCGGGCACTTGGAAGAGCTTGGGGTAAATGCCATCTATTTCACGCCTTTTTTCCCATCCAGAACAAATCATCGTTATGACGCAACAAGTTTCGAGCATGTCGACCCACTGTTGGGTGGAGATGAAGGATTCATGGAATTCTCGAGCGCTGCGAAGAAGCGTGGATTTCGGATCATGGGTGATCTAACTATGAATCACTGCGGTCTTGGACATGAATGGATGCAGACTTCACTCAAGAATCCAGATGCCAAGGAACGCGATTTCTTTTACTGGGATAAATCAATTCGTCATGGATACGTCGGATGGTGGGGAGTAGCAGGACTTCCAAAACTAAATTATCAATCTCCCCTCCTTCGCGAGAAGATGTACTCAGGACCAGATTCGGTCGTAAAAAAGTGGCTTAAATCCCCATTTAATGCCGATGGTTGGCGTATCGACGTCGGGAATATGACCGGGCGCCTAGGTGCTCAAGATTTGAACCAAGAGGTCGCCCGCGGAGTGCGAAAGGCAATGGACGAGGTAAACCCCAATGCTTGGCTCGTTGCTGAAAATGCCGACCACTCACCATCGGATTTAGACGGCTTCGGGTGGCACGGCACAATGAATTATGTTGGATTTGCACGGCCAATCTGGGGTTGGCTAAGCAAGTCGGCAAAATTTGCGGATAATTTTATGGGTTTACCAACTCCCATTCCGACATTCTCAGGAGTCGCCATGGTAGAGATGATGCGTTCATTTGCCGCTGGAATTCCCTGGCGATCATTTATCGCAAGCATGCTTCTTCTGGATTCTCATGACACCGCCAGATTTAGAAACGTTGTTGGTCGTGATCGAGCCAGACAGATTGCAGGTGTCACAATCCTTCTCACTTATCCAGGTGTGCCTTCAATCTTCGCGGGAGATGAAATCGGAGTGGAGGGTGAGTGGGGTGAAGATGCCCGAAGGACTATCGATTGGGATCACCCAAAGAAATGGGATACTGAGCTATTTGAGGAGTTCAAAAAATTGATTGCACTTCGAAGAAAGTCAGATGCTCTCAGCAATGGTGGACTCCGATGGATCGATGTAAAGGAAGATTCTGTTGCCTACCTTCGAGAATCTGCGAAGGAGAGCATTCTGGTATTTATTGCGCGTTCGGCAGATCGACACCAGGTAAACCTAAAACCCTATGGATACTCTGTTAAAGAAACACTTTATGGTCCCCCTGCAAAATCAAGCCAGATCACTATTACATCCAAAGGTCCTGTAAGTGGAATTTGGAGGCTGAAGTGAGAGCATCCCCATGGTGGAAAGAAGC
>JACPZY010000144.1 GCA_016195215.1 Actinomycetota bacterium
ACCGCAATCGACTCTCTTACGATCCGTCCGCGATCCGCTGCCAGACCTAAATCGCCACGGAGAAGAAGTCGTGCCTGGTCTAAATCGAAAAGCTCCTCGGGGGAGAGGTAGACCGTTATTTTCTCTGCGTGCGACTCGCGGCCACTAGGGGAATGATCAACGGTTGAGACCCGTCGGCGTGGCGTCGTTCGGACCCCCTTGTTGATCGGCCGGGCCACAGGAGCGTTTGCGCTCTGAACAGATGTCGGTGGAAGAGTTGGTTCCGGCGCAGTGTCACGAACCGCAGTCAATGCTGGGGTTGTGGACCGAAACAATTCGTCGGCTCCAGGCAAAGTTACTCGTCGACTCATTTGACTCCTCCAAGTGCGATTAATTCACGTGCAAGTCTTCGATATGACGCCGCTCCACCTGAGCTGTTGGCGTAGGTAGTAATGGGCTCGCCTGCGACAGTTGTCTCTGGGAAGCGAACTGTCTGGGCGATTACTGTTTCAAAGACACTTTCCGGAAATGCCTGCAGGATGCGTTCGAGAACTTCGCGACTATGCAGCGTCTTCTTGTCGTACATCGTCGCGAGAATTCCAATTAACTTGAGCTTAGGGTTTAGGTTTAGGCGAACCTTTTCAAGGTTCTCCGAAAGTTGGGCAAAGCCGCGAAGCGCGAAGAATTCACATTGGAGAGGAACGATGACTCCGTCAGCAGAGGTCAATGCATTGAGTGTAAGCAGGCCAAGAGTTGGTTGGCAGTCAATAAGGATGACGTCGTAATACTCTTTAACTGTGGCGAGAGTTCGCTTGAGAAAATTCTCCCGCCCCATCTCGTTTACTAGCGTGACTTCGGCGGTCGCAAGTTCTTTGTTCGCGGGTAGAAGATCCATTCCGGGGATTGAAGTTTTAAGTATGATCTTTTCAATATCTGAATGAGGGTCCATGAGGACTTGGTAGACGGTCTCCTGCAATTTTAGTTCGTGCGCATTGACACCAAGCCCTACGGATAGAGCTCCTTGGGGGTCGAAATCGACCAGGAGCACCCGCCGCCCGAGTTCGGCTAGCGCCGCTCCCAGATTAATAGTCGTGGTGGTTTTACCGACTCCACCCTTCTGGTTGACGATCGGGATGATCTTGGCAGGACCGTGATCGGTCAGCGGTTTAGGCACTGGCCAGTTTTTCGGCCTCTTCTTGAGCAGGGTAGACGTGGTAGCCACATCATCATCAAATGTCGATTTAACGCTCAATCGAGAAACCTCTCTGCCGTCTTATGGCGCGACTCTACGCAAAGGCTCAATGTGGAGCAAGTGCGCTCTGCAGAGGCAAATGTGAAGTACCGTTCGCAGGTGGAAACTGCTTCGGCTGAAGTCAAGAGTGAAGTAATAGCTGGTTTTGCTCTCCATCTGGAAAATTTCGATGGTCCATTTGATCTCCTCCTTCAGCTTATCTCCCGGCACCGTATGGATATCACCGAGATCGCCCTGGCCTCCGTAACCGATGAATTCATCTCCTTTATCCGAGCTCTAGAGGAGTCAGGAGAGGGTTGGCATCTCGATCAAGCGACTGAATTTCTAGTCGTGGCAGCAACCCTGCTGGACCTCAAGGCGGCCCGACTTCTTCCAAGTGGGGAGGTCGAAGATGAGACCGATCTGGCGCTCCTGGAGGCTCGAGACATTCTCTTTGCCCGGCTCCTTCAATATCGGGCCTTTAAAGAAATTGCTTCGACCTTTCACGAGCGGATCCTCCTTCAAGATAAGGCCTTTGCACGCGTGGTTGCCCTGGACCCCTCCCTTTCGGCTCTCTTGCCGGAGGTCCTCATCGGGGTCGGTCCTGAGCGCTTTGGGGCGATTGCGGAACGTGTCCTGGCTCCCAAAGTCACGGCGAGCATCGCCCTTGAACACCTTCACCTGCCGCTAGTGAGCGTGGCAGAAGAATCCCAATGGGTTGTAGAAACACTCCGACGCTCTCGCTCTATGAATTTCCGTCATCTGGTGGCAGAGGCTAAGAGCACATTGGTAGTTGTCGCCCGCTTTCTTGCACTGCTCGATCTCTACCGGCAAGGGGCACTCCGTTTTGACCAAGTTCATTCTCTCGGAGAGCTCCAGATCAGCTGGATTGGTTCCGATACATGAGTAATTGAGGCCGGCGAAGAGTTTGATATACCTGTGATTCCAGAGGATAACGAGACAGAGGAGGGGTCAGATGTCTGATCTTGAACTTGAACGTTCGGTAGAGGCGATCTTGATGGTTGTTGATGAGCCGGTCACTGAGCTCACTCTCGCCCAAGTACTCGAGAGACCGGTCGATGAGATCACTACTGCTCTCTCTCATCTCCAGGAAGAGTACGAGAACCATGGTTTCGAACTCCGAACAATTAATGGGGGATGGCGGTTCTATAGTCGCCCGGAGTACTCCTCCGCCGTAGAGAAATTTGTTCTTGATGGCCAGCAATCTCGGCTTACCCAGGCGGCCCTGGAAACTCTCGCTGTGGTGGCATACCGGCAGCCTATTTCCCGAGCGCGAGTTTCGGCTATTAGGGGAGTGAATGTAGAAGCGGTCATGAAGACACTTGTTACCCGCGGCCTCGTTGAAGAATCTGGTCTTGAACATGAAACAGGAGCAATTCTTTACCGAACCACCTCGTACTTTCTGGAGAGGTTGGGCCTCAATGCCCTCGATGACCTGCCCGCTCTTGCCCCATATCTTCCTGACTTAGATCGACTAGACGAAGTTCTGGGCGCGTTAACAGATTAATTGCTGAGATTAGTGGCGGCTCTGATAGCTGCAGCGGGGCAGTAGACTCCTTATCTTGCTCTTTTTAGATTGGATCTCATGGCTCTGACTCGTCTTAATAAGGTGATTGCCGATGCTGGCATCACCAGCCGTCGCGGCGCCGATGAACTTATTTATGCTGGGCGCGTTAGCGTTGATGGGCAGATAATTCGTGAATTAGGGAGCAAAGTAGACCCAGAGAACTCTGTAGTGATGGTTGATGGTGAGACAATTATACAAAGCTTGACTAAAACGTATCTAGCACTTCATAAACCAAAAGGTGTTGTGTCTACCATGTATGACCCCGAGGGTCGGCCTTCGCTTTCGGACTTTATCTCTCTCCGGACTGAGCGACTCTTCCACGTTGGCCGCCTTGATAAGGAGAGCGAGGGCTTGATCCTCCTCACCAATGATGGAGAAATGACCTTTAGAGCTACCCATCCCTCCTACGGTCTGGAGAAGGCCTACCTGATCGAATTCGCTGGGAAATTGCCACGGGATGCTCAATCCTCCCTTCTTAGAGGAATAGAACTTGAAGATGGATTGGGTCGGGTTCTGGAGTTCAAGGCCCTTTCTCCGACATGGATTGAAGTCACCATTCATGAAGGGCGCTATCACATTATCCGAAGATTGATGGAAGCTGTGGGAGTTGATGTCCTGCGGCTGATCAGAACCCGGTTTGGGCCGATTCTTCTGGGAGATATTCTAGAAGGACGATGGCGGGATCTTAACAGGGAAGAAATGGTAAATCTACGAAAAGCTTTAGATCTTTAGCAATTTATCTCCTTTTCTCTCAAAAGTTAAATACCTATTAATCACTATATCGACTATTTCTCCTATCAATAATAATGATTTATCGACTTTCTCTACCTAAAAGTAGGCGTAGTTTCCGTAATTAATAGCGGTTTATCGATATTTCTTCTAGCCATGACTTTCTCCATTCGAGATTGCTGAAGAGGTTAAGTAATAGATCGATAAAGTTATAAGAGTATGTAGATATTTAAAGAGAAACGTCCAATATATGCGCGGTGCGAGAGAGCAAGGATGTAACCTGTGCGCATGAGCGTGCGAGCGATTCGAGGGGCCATCCAGGTTGATTCCAATACGGTGAGGTCGATTCACGAAGGGGTGAAGGAACTGCTTGATGCAGTCATGCTTGCCAACGGCCTCACTCCTGAGGAGGTGATCTCCGTGCTGCTGACAGCTACCCCGGATCTTACTGCTGACTTTCCTGCCGCTGCAGCGCGAGAAGTTGGATTTGGGGCGGTTCCTCTTCTCTGTGCCTCCGAAATAGATGTCCCGGGAGCCCTTTCACGGGTAATTCGGGTCTTATTGCACTGCGAAACTGAGCGTGCACGAGAGGATATTCTCCACATTTACCTTAAAGGTGCAGTCGCTCTCCGCCGAGATCTAGCTCAATGAGCTTATTTAATTCATCCACAAGAGTCCGAATCCTTGGTTCGGGACTCATTGGAACCTCGATCGCACTGGCTCTTGCCGCCCACCAGATTCGAGTAAAAATGGTTGATTCTGACCTTCATCGTGCCTCTCTCGCTCAGGATCTGGTAGGGGAGCATGGCGAAGAGGAGGCCGAGCTGGTGATCTTTGCCCTGCCCACCTCCCACCTTCGAGAGGTCATAGAGGATGAATTTAGATTAAATCCAAAGGCAACATTCATAGATATAGGCAGCACTAAGACTAAACCTCTGGCTGAAATAGAGGTAATTCCTGGAATGTCCGAACGATTCTGCGGTACTCACCCCATGGCGGGACGGGAAATCGGTGGGCCAGAGGCGGCAAGGGCCGATCTCTTTGCCGGTCGGCCGTGGATTTACACTCCAACACCCTCGACAGCCCCTGATGTCCGTGAAAAAGTTCTCTCCCTCATTGATTAAAGAAATTACAGATGGATCTGGCCTCCCTCATTGAAGAGATCGGAGATAGGGATTCAGTGGCGACCTTTATCGCCCTAGGACAGGAAGGTCGGGCCAGGATTCCGGGCAAACACGGCGGCACTCCTCGTGATTATTTCTACCTTCCAATTGTGATTGAAGATAAACCGGGCCAGTTGAGTAACCTCTTTCAAGAGTGTGAACAGGCCAACGTTAATATCGAAGATCTCTCCATTGAGCACTCGCCAGGACAGTTCACTGGTCTCATTACTCTGGCTCTTTCCAAGAGTGACGCTGAAAAGTTGGCGTCACATCTGGAATCTCGTGGTTGGAATGTCCACCTTCCTAAATCATCGGGTGGCTCCTCGATTTAATTGGTTGATCTTCATCGGATCGCAATCTTTTCGCGGACTGACCCAACTATTGAACGACTAGACTCGCCTTATGGGCATTGTTCTGGCGATAGATGGCCCAAGTGGCGCAGGTAAGTCAAGTACTTCGCGGGCAATTGCAAAGCGGGCGCGCTGGGAATATTTAGATACAGGTGCGCTCTACCGCGGAGCAACCTGGCTCGCTCTTAAAGGAGAGATCACCCAGCCAACTCAACTCATTGAGGCTCTCAAGCGTTCGCCACTCAAATTTCGCACAGATCCCAGTGATCCCAAATTGTTTGCAGGCGATATCAACATCACCTCCGAGATCCGTTCGCAAG
>JACPZY010000145.1 GCA_016195215.1 Actinomycetota bacterium
ACTTAAGGAGTAATAAAGATGGCCGTTGCCATTAAGCCACTAGAAGACCGCATCGTAGTTAAGGCTCTTGAAGCCGAGAAGACCACCGCATCTGGTCTGGTCATCCCTGACACCGCTACAGAGAAGCCACAAGAGGGCACTGTTGTCGCAGTTGGTCCAGGTCGCTTTGATGATGGGGCTCGCGTGCCGATGGATGTCAAAGTTGGCGATGTTGTTCTTTATAGCAAGTACGGTGGAACTGAAGTGAAGTACAACAATGAAGAATATTTGGTTCTATCTGCTCGCGACATTCTCGCAGTGATTGAGAAGAAATAAATGGGAAAAATTCTTGAGTTCGATGAGCACGCACGCCGTGCCATGGAGCGCGGCGTCAACATTCTTGCTGACACCGTTAAGGTAACGCTCGGACCTCGTGGTCGTAATGTCGTTATCGCTAAATCGTACGGCGCACCAACTATTACCAACGACGGTGTGACTATTGCTCGCGAGATTGAACTATCAGATCCCGCCGAGAATATGGGCGCACAGCTGGTGAAGGAAGTTGCAACCAAGACCAATGACGTCGCAGGTGATGGAACAACTACCGCAACCGTCCTGGCACAAGCAATGGTTAAGGAAGGCCTTCGTAACCTTGCTGCCGGCGCACAGCCAATGGAAATAAAGATAGGTATCGAAGCAGCTGTTGCTGCGATTATCGATCGCCTTCGTGAAAATGCAACTAAGGTCATTGATAAGTCGCAGATTGCGGATGTAGCAACTATTTCTGCGCAGGATCGTGCAATTGGCGACCTTATTGCAGAAGCAATGGACAAGGTTGGTAAAGATGGCGTTATTACTGTCGAAGAATCCTCAACAACTGGACTAGAACTTGAGTTCACCGAGGGCATGCAGTTCGACAAGGGTTATATATCGCCATATTTCGTGACCGACCCAGATCGTATGGAGACAGTCCTTGAGGATGCTTACGTATTGATCAGCGCCAATAAGATATCTGCTCTTGGCGACCTTCTTCCAATTCTGGAGAAGATTGCACAAGCAAGTAAGCCACTTCTGATTATCGCCGAAGACATTGAGGGCGAAGCGCTTTCAACACTCGTCGTTAACAAGATGCGTGGAACCTTCACTTCTGCCGCAGTAAAGGCACCTGGTTTCGGTGATCGTCGAAAGGCGATGTTGCAAGATATTGCAATTCTCACCGGCGGACAGGTTGTTTCTGCTGAAGTTGGCATGAAGCTAGATCAGGTTGGCCTAGAAGTATTGGGTCGCGCTCGCCGCATTGTGATTACAAAAGACAACACGACCATCGTTGATGGCGGCGGAGATAAGAGCGCTGTTGCTGCTCGCGTTTCGGAAATTCGTAACGAGTTGGAGAACACAGACTCCGAATGGGATCGCAATAAGCTACAAGAGCGCGTTGCCAAACTCGCGGGCGGAGTCTGTGTCATCAAAGTTGGCGCATATACCGAGATCGAGTTGAAGGAGAGGAAGCATCGGCTTGAGGATGCAATCTCTGCAACTCGTGCAGCTGTGGAGGAAGGTATCGTCGTCGGAGGCGGAGCGGCTCTTGTTCACGCAGCGGATTCACTTGAGGGCGATCTCGGATTCCACGGCGATAAGGCTGTTGGTGTTCGTCTCGTCCGTAAAGCGTGCGATGAGCCACTCCGTTGGATCGCTGAAAATGCGGGTGTTGAAGGTTATGTAATCGTAGCCAAGGTGCGGGCAATGAAGGCGCACGAGGGCTATAACGTAGCAACTGGGGTCTACGGAGACCTCACTGCCGAAGGCGTGATTGACCCAGTAAAAGTCACTCGCTCTGCGCTCGCAAATGCTGCATCGATTGCTGCGATGTTTATTACAACTGAAGCGGTTGTTTATGAGCGCCCAGAAGAAGAGGAACCAAGTTCAGGTGGCTCCGGTCACTCACACGGCCCTGGTGGACACTCCCACTAGTTAGTCACTTTCCATCAAGGCAGACGGATCTCGCATTGTGCGGGGTCCGTCTCCTTCTTTTTTGGCCACGTAGCAGTTAAATTGGTGGAATGCTCAAAGACATGTTCCCAACCTTAAAATCAAAAATAGCGGTCACAGCTGGAGCCCTCGCTGCAGTTCTCCTGCTTGCCGGCTGTGCGTCTTTCAATCCGCTAGGTGGCTCGGGGATGATGAACTCCTCCACGCGCTATTACTCACCCAAATTAAGGTGTCCTGTACCAAATAATCTCCCCGGTCAGCTCGTTACTGTGGCTCTCGGAGATATGGGTATGTCGCAAATGATGGGTGGCGTGGCCCCTCGAAATGTGCGGATGCGACTCGTTGTTCTCCCCTCCAAGGTGAGCGCAGGTGAAGTCAGTATTGCGGTTTCAAACCTTGGGTGGCGCACACACGAACTCGTAGTACTACCTCTAGGAGAGGGCGAAGTTGCCGGCGGGCGGGTCCCCAATTCCGAGGGAGAGATCGACGAAACTGGCTCCCTTGGCGAAGCATCCAATACTTGCGGCGAAGGATCTGGCGAGGGAATTAAAGCCGGGGCCACCTCATGGGTGAGTCTGACGTTGAAACTCGGCCGGTATGAATTCGTCTGCAACTTGCCCAACCACTACGCCGACGGGATGTGGCAAGAGGTAATCGTCACTTCGTAGTAAATGAACTAATTTGACTCCTACCTCGTTCTCTATCGTGAGGGGGCATGTATGTCGGCAACACATGACGAGCTGCTTGAAGCGCTTCATGATGCTCACGGTCCTGCGCTCTTCCGCTTTGTCGCGCACCTGACTCATGACACCAATTTTGCAGAGGATGTTGTCCAGGAGGCCCTCCTTCGAGCCTGGAAAAGACCTGAGATTCTCGAGCAAGATGATGCGGCCGCCCGTGCCTGGCTCTTCACAGTCGCCCGCAATCTCGTCATCGATGATCGGCGTAGTGCCCGTTACCGGCGCGAGATAGTGACTGAGGTTCTCCCTGACGGAGCAAGACAGGATGAGACAAATTCCGCTCTTGACGCGTGGATTATTTCTGACGCCCTCTCAACTCTGTCGTTACAGCACCGCAAGGCGGTAATTGCCGCCTACTACCTGGGGCAATCAATTACAGAGATTGCTCGAGAGCAGGATGTTCCCGAAGGCACTATTAAGTCGCGCCTCCACTTTGCACTCCGAGCACTTCGCCTCTCCCTTCAAGAGAAAGGGGCAATGCAATGAAAGAATGGGAAAGGAAAGATTTAGTTGATCCCTTCCGGGACTGGGATGCAGCATATGTACTTGGCTCCTTGGGGATGGATGATCGACGGGTATATGAGCGCCATCTTCTTAGCTGCGGGAGGTGTACCAATGCGGTGGGAGAGATCGCTGGCATCCCAGGAATATTGATGAAAGTAACTCCGGGGCAAGCTCAAGCCCTCTTTGATAATCCTTCTGAAGAAGTCACCCTGGAACCTCATGAGTCGAATGTGGTGCAGAGTCTGGCGAGAGCAGCGATTGCTCGGAAGCACCGAGTTCGACAGAGATTTGTTGCCATTACTTCAGTTGCTGCGGCACTTCTCATGGTCATTGGCATTGGGATAGGTACAAAGGTTCATTCTGCGACTCCAACGAATTCTACTGCGACCATCGGAACCCAGGTCGCGATGACTCAACTCATTCCCAACTCAATGAGTGTGAAACTCTATGTCATAGAAAAAAAGTGGGGGACACAGATCACCTGGGATTGCATCTACGCCCAGGTGCAGCCCGATAATGCGTTTGCCGAACCGTATGAACTCGTCATTACAGATAAGGCTGGAGTCTCGACGGTGATTGCGACATGGAAGGCGATTGGCAAGAGTGCCAAGGGTCTAGTTGCCTCAACCAACGTGCCTCTTACTCGGATCAAGAGCATCGACATTCGTGATGCCGGAAGTCTCATCCCGATCGTGCGTGGTGAGATTTAATCTCAACCGATTCATGCCTTGCTTTTAAGAAGGTCCCGGATCTCTTTTAGGAGAGCGATATCTTCAGGGATGACTACTGGCCCAGGTTCTACCAAGTCATTCTTCTGGCGACGGACCAAGATTGTGTTCATCGGAGTGACGACGAAGAAATAAAGTACAGCCGCCACAATTAGGAAATTGATTATTGCATTTATAAATGCACTCCAGTCGAATGGAACCCCGTTGACTATGAAGGCGCCGCCCTGAACTCCGCCTCCGCCCATTAACTTAATGAGAGGCTCAATGAATGATTTCGTCAATTGAGTGACGATCCCACTAAACGCGGCGCCAATGATCACGGCAATTGCAAGATCAATGACATTTCCTCGCAAGATGAAGTCACGAAAACCCTTGATCATTTTTCCCTCGATTCTGGGTATTAAATAGGTGAACTGGTAATCAGAGATTACCCCTGCGCACGGCTAGTAATAAGTAAGACAAGGAATTATCCTCATATCGTCACGAAAGTATGGTCAGCGGGATTGACGAATCTGGAGAAGGTGGATCATGGGCGGGAGAATTTCATTCGCAAGCAATGGTGGGAGATGTGAGGGATACCTTGCGTTGCCCCAGAGCGGGAGTGGTCCCGCACTCATCGTCATTCAAGAGTGGTGGGGGCTTGTCGGTCATATTACAAATGTTGCCGATCGCTTTGCTCAAGCTGGATTTGTTGTTCTCGCCCCTGATCTCTATCACGGAGTTACCACTCAAGAACCAGATGAAGCAAAGAAATTACTGATGGATCTTGCTATAGATAAAGCGGCCTTAGATATTGCAGGTGCGGCAAAATATTTGAGCGACCGTAAAGATGTTGTTGGCAAAGGCGTGGGTGTTATTGGATTCTGTATGGGCGGTTCACTCGCCCTCTGGAGTGCAACTCTCTCACCAGAGATTGTCGCAACTGTCGGTTTCTACCCCGGACAGCCTTGGTCGCGGATGTCTCCTATCTGGGAGAACTACTCTGGTAAGCATGCGATCATTCACTGCAGCGAGCATGATGGAACATCTGCGGCCCCAGGTATTCAGGAAGCATTAAAAGCAATCCGCTCGGCCGGCGGAAGTGCGGAAGCGTATGATTATCCCGGGACAAAGCACGCCTTCTTTAATGACGAGCGAACTGAGGTATATGACACAGTCGCATCAGTACAAGCGTGGGAAAGGACGCTCGCCTTTTTTAATGCGCACATTTCATAGGTAGATGAGTGCTTCCCCTCATTTGGGAAATTGCCATTGAGAAATTACGAGGCGTGAGGGATAGCCTCATTCATCTTCCGTTCGGTATTTTCAAGGATGTAAAGGCGGTCATCTTCACTGAGGCCTCCCCAGATTCCGTAAGGCTCCTGAACGGCGAGGGCATGATCTCGGCACTGTTGGATAACCGGGCACGAAGCGCAGATAGCCTTCGCTGAATTCTCTCGATTGCGTCGACTTGGACCACGCTCTCCATCCGGGTGGAAGAACATTTCAGAGGGAAGGTCTCGACATGCACCCGATTGCTGCCATTCCCATGCCTGGGCCACTGGCTTGGGTAAGCGGGAGATTTCTGCCATGATCGAACTCCTTACCTGAGGAATGGGGTAACTCTACAATCGCGCCATAGGTTGTTCAAGGAGAGTTCACTGAATAATTGATGAGAAAGCCCACAGAGCCTTTTAGGCTCTAGACGGAAGAGGAGTCGATTTCTCAAGTGGTGAGATTTGCCTCCGTGCCCGAAGATTGGCTCATGAGCGAGTTCCTAACGGTGGCGGCAGTAGCCCGCCGTCTGGGTATTGCTCCCGCCACTCTGCGGACCTGGGATCGACGGTACTGCCTTGGGCCCTCTCTTCATGAGGCGGGTAATCATCGGAGATATTCCTCAGGTGATCTCGCTCGGCTGACCCTCATGCGAAGACTTGTTATTGAGGGGATGGCTCCCTGCGAGGCAGCTCAGCGGGCCAAGGCTCTCTGTAGTGAGGAGACCGTCGGGGAAGTTTTGCACGCGGTAGAAAGTGCCGAAGCCGCGGGGAAATCATGCGACGAACTTGTAAATACTTTTTACAGAGCGGCACTGACTTTAGATGACTGTTTTTTAGAGACAGGACTTAGGCAAGAGATTGAGCGAACAGGTGTCATAAAAACGTGGCAGGAAATCATGGTTCCGTTACTTGTGAAAATTGGTGACGATTGGGCAAGGACGGAACAAGGCATTGAAGTCGAGCATATGTTCTCAGAGATAGTGAGAAGAGTCCTACAAACAGTTCAAGTGAAAGAGGCTCGTAACCCGCGTCCAGTGTTGTTAGCCGCGCCTTCCGAGGAGCAACATTCGCTTGCCCTTTATGCCATAAGGGCCGCACTTGCAGAACGGTCTATTGCCTCCTATTTCTTAGGAGCTCGAACTCCGTATGAAGCGGTGGCGCGGATCGTTGAACGCATTGCCCCTCCGGTCATTTTCCTGTGGGCACTGCTACCCGAGAACGGAGATCCACAATTCTTCCGTGAACTTCCAAAGGTTCGTCCCGCTCCCCGGGTAATACTTGGCGGTCCTGGCTGGGATCAAAATGAGTGTAAAGACGTGCTTCTTTCACATGATCTCTTCTCCGCATGTGAGGAGATATCTCGAGTTGTTGGGGTGTAGCGCAACCTTGGAAATTTCTAAGAATCCATGTAACGGAAGGGGCGTTTTGATCGTCTATGGCTGTAAGCGTGGCCGCTGTAAATTAGGCGTACGCCCTATAAGGAGGAAAAATGGAAATATTGATCGAACTTCAGCCGATGGAGTTTTTGGGTAGTAGGTTCAAGTCATGAAACCACTTGTTAGACGAGTAGCCCTCTTTAGTGTTCCTACCCTCTTCTTTGGCCCAGCACTCATCCTGGCCTCGTCTTCGGCTCAGGCGGCCTCCTCTCAGACTTGTGAGGGAAAGAAAGCGACCATTGTCTCGAGTGCGTCCACTATTAAGGGCACTTCCAAGGCAGATGTAATCGTGGTTCAGGGATCAGGAACACATACTGTTCTTGCCGGTGCTGGCAATGATCTGGTCTGCGGTAGTCCTGGGATTGATAAAGTTAACGGTCAAGCTGGAAACGACACCATTATCGGCGCGGCAGGTAACGATGTTCTCACTGGCGCGGCAGGTAACGATGTTCTCACTGGTGGCACCGGCAACGACCAACTCAATGGTGGAACTGGCGCTGACACTCTTGGTGGCGGGGCCGGAAGCGATGTCCTCAACGGAGGAGCAGGCAACGACCAACTCAATGGTGATGACGGCAACGACCAACTCAACGGCGGGGATGGCAATGACATCGAAGACGGCGGTTTGGGCGATGACCAACTCAATGGTGATGACGGCAACGACCAACTCAACGGCGGGGATGGCAATGACATCGAAGACGGCGGCTTAGGCGATGACCAACTCCAAGGCGGCTTAGGCGATGACCAACTCCAAGGTGGCGACGGCAATGACATCGAAGATGGTGGAGCTGGCAACGACGAGATTAGCGATACAAGTGGCGATAACACCACTATTGGTGGCGAAGGTAGCGATTCTGTGAACGGCGTCAACGAAGACTGAGGCAGCAACGTTGTAGCAAAGTAGATGCACGCGCTTTTGATCCCTAAGGCGCGTGCATTTAGGGTCCTAGTCCCCCGATAGACTTCACGCTTCCAAGGTCATACGGGAGGCGAGATGGGCGACAATGAGAAAGTCGTAATGCTTGGCCTCACCTACGACGACGTTCTCCTTCTGCCAGATGCTTCCGAAGTAGTACCAAGCGAGGTGGATACTGCCACTCGCTTGAGCCGCAATATCTCGCTTCGGATTCCGCTTGTTTCATCGCCAATGGACACAGTCACAGAATCAGAGATGGCCATTGCTATGGCCAAGGCTGGTGGAATAGGAATCATTCACCGCAACCTTCCTATCGACGAACAAGTTACTCATGTGAAATTGGTGAAGGGCGTTGGACTTGCGGGCGCCGCCGTGGGCGTTGGGGACGATGGGTTTGCTCGCGCGAAGGCGCTTATTAAAGCGGGAGTAGATGTTGTGGTGGTGGACACGGCACATGGTCATCACCGCGGAGTTCTTGATGCGATTGCCAGGATAAAGAAATATTCGCCTAAGACAGAAATTATCGGAGGCAATGTTGCCACGCGCGCGGGAGCTCAAGCGCTGATTAATGCCGGGGTAGATGCCGTCAAAGTGGGCGTGGGTCCTGGTTCGATATGTACGACTCGAATTGTCACTGGCGTTGGTGTTCCGCAGATTACTGCGATCATGGAGGCGAGCAAGGCATGCGCAAAAGCTGGAATCCCCCTCATCGCGGACGGTGGGCTGCAATACTCTGGAGATATCGTTAAAGCGCTTGTGGCTGGTGCAGACACAGTAATGCTGGGCTCACTCCTTGCTGGCTGTGATGAATCTCCGGGCGAACTTGTTGAAGTAGATGGCCGAAAATATAAGGCTTATCGCGGGATGGGATCTCTTGGCGCAATGCAAACTCGCGGCGGCAAGAAATCCTATTCGAAGGATCGGTATATGCAGGATGACGTTTTATCTGAGGATAAATTGGTCCCGGAAGGCATTGAAGGAAAGGTTGCATACCGTGGACCTTTGGCTCTAGTCGCGCACCAGTTAATAGGTGGATTGCGTCTCGGCATGGGATATGCCGGCGCCTCGGATATTGCATACCTTCGCCGCGAAGGTCGACTCATTCAAATCACAAGTGCGGGCCTGCAAGAGAGCCATCCGCACGATGTCGTGGACGTGGCTTCAGCGCCGAACTACGTCAGAAACAATTAAGGAGTAACAATGAGCGAAATTGAAATTGCACCTGGCAAACGCGCTCGCAGAGCTTATTCTTTTGACGATATAGCGATAGTTCCAAGCCGACGTACTCGCGATCCCGAAGGTGTCTCAACTTCTTGGCAGATTGACGCTTACAAATTTGATATTCCGATGATTGCCGCACCGATGGACTCGGTAGTTTCTCCTGAAACAGCAATTGAAATTGGAAAATTGGGCGGTCTTGGTGTCCTCAATTTGGAGGGATTGTGGACTCGATATGAAGACCCTCGGATACAACTCGGCGAGATTGCATCCATGCCCGATGTTCACGCCACGCGCCGTATGCAGGAGCTCTATACAGCACCAATTCAGCCGACTTTGATCAAGGAGAGGCTTCAGCAGATTCGCGACGCAGGTGTCAGGGTCGCAGGTTCTCTCTCACCTCAGCGAACAGCTGACTTGTATAAGACTGTTATCGATGCAGGCGTGGATATTTTCGTCATTCGCGGAACGACGGTCAGTGCTGAGCATGTTGCGCTTAAGGATGAAGCTCTTAACTTGAAGAAATTTATTTACGAACTCGATGTGCCTGTGATCGTTGGAGGTGTTGCTACAGCGGTAGGAGCTCTCCACTTGATGCGAGCTGGTGCTGCTGGAGTACTAGTTGGTTTTGGCGGAGGCTCAGCTCATACAACGCGGAAAGTACTTGGCATTGAGGTTCCCATGGCATCGGCTGTGGCTGAAGTTTCATCCGCCCGTCGCGATTACCTAGATGAATCTGGGGGACGTTACGTCCATGTGATTGCAGATGGTTCCGTCGGTCGAAGTGGAGATATTGCCAAAGCGATCGCCTGCGGAGCAGACGCTGTCATGATGGGATCGCCACTTGCGAAAGCAGTCGAGGCACCTGGACTTGGCTGGCACTGGGGCAGTGAGGCTCATCATCAAGAGCTCCCACGTGGAGAGCGAGTCGCAGTCGGAACCTCAGGAACCTTGCGCGAAATCCTCCTGGGCCCATCCCGCGCCTCTGACGGTTCGATGAATCTCTTCGGCGCTCTCCGTCGGGCGATGGCTACTTGTGGCTACTCGGATGTAAAGGAATTCCAGCGCGTCGAGGTACTCATCCACCGTGACTAATCCATACGGAGTACTGGTCGTTGATTTTGGTGCGCAGTACGCCCAATTGATCGCACGGAGAGTTCGCGAAGCTAAAGTCTTTAGCGAGATAGTCCCGTCATCAATATCTGCCCAGGAAGTACGTGCTAGGAAACCTGAAGCCATAATTCTCTCCGGTGGACCATCGAGCGTCTATGCAGCGAATGCGCCAGTGATGGACGCAGAGATATTTAATCTAGGAATTCCGGTCTTTGGAATTTGTTACGGCTTCCAAGTGATGGCGGCGGCCCTTGGTGGAGTGGTGAGCAAGACGGGCAAATCAGAATTTGGCCGTACAGAATTAAATACAGATTCAACATCAATGATATTTGCCGGAATGCCCAATGTTCAACGCGTCTGGATGAGCCATGGTGACGCAGTCACGCAGGCACCTCCTGGTTTTACGGTCTGTGCCGGCACGGGAGATACGCCGATAAGTGCATTTGAAGATTCCTCCGCGAAAATGGCTGGTGTCCAATTCCATCCCGAGGTTCTGCATACCGAGTATGGCCAGGAAATATTGAGAAAGTGGCTGATTGATATTGCCAAATGTTCTCCCATCTGGACTTCTGCAAATATCGTCGAGCATGAGATTGAGAATGTGAAAACACTTGTTGGCAGCAAGCGAGTGATCTGCGGCTTATCTGGCGGGGTTGATTCGGCAGTTGCGGCGGCGATAGTTCAGAAAGCCATTGGATCTCATCTAACATGCGTCTTTGTTGACCATGGTCTATTGCGTGCTGGCGAAGCAGAGCAAGTCGAGAAAGATTTTGTGGCAGCAACTGGTGTTTTACTTAAGGTGGTCGACGCTCGGCGCCAGTTCATGGAGGCACTCGTCGGGATAAGCGATCCCGAGGCAAAGCGAAAGATCATTGGTCGAGAGTTCATCCGCAGTTTTGAAGGAGCAGCTCGTGAAATTGCCGTGGGTGGAGATGTTGAATTTCTCGTGCAAGGAACTCTATATCCAGATGTTGTTGAATCTGGTGGAGGTACTGGCACGGCAAAGATCAAGTCGCATCACAATGTTGGCGGACTTCCGGAAGACTTGAAATTCACACTCATCGAACCCCTCCGAACTCTTTTTAAAGATGAAGTTCGTCAGGTCGGTTTAGAACTCGGACTGCCTGAGGAAATAGTTTGGCGTCAGCCTTTTCCGGGGCCGGGACTTGCAATTCGAATCATCGGTGAAGTGACCGAAGAGCGTTTGGAAATACTGCGACATGCAGATCAGATCGCCCGCGAGGAATTGGCAAGGGCAGGGCAAGATCACTTGATCTGGCAGTGCCCTGTAGTGCTCCTCGCAGAAGTCCGGAGTGTCGGGGTTCAGGGAGACGGTCGTACATACGGGCATCCAATAGTTCTCCGACCTGTCTCCAGTGAAGATGCCATGACCGCGGATTGGTCAAGACTTCCCTACGAACTCCTAGAGAAGATTTCGACTCGAATAACAAATGAAGTAAGAGATATCAATCGGGTCGTATTGGATATCACCAGCAAACCCCCAGGAACCATTGAGTGGGAGTGAGGTAATGTTGTGAAAATGAGACCGTGTGATGAGGGGAAATCATGAAGCGTTCGGCGATTGCATTATTAGTAGGTGTTGTTCTTCTAGGCGGAACCTTAACGACCGTAGCGTCTGCTGCGACCAAGGCTCCTGTGAAGGCAGCGAAAATTGTATGCAAAGCGACAAAGGCTAAGGGACATACTCCAAAGAAAGTTACCCCGCCGGCAAAGATGACTCCCGGCAAGATGGGCAAGTTCACCCTAGTTACAAATTGCGGCAACATTGTTATCCAGACAAATGGAGTAAGAGCTCCCGTCACCTTGACGGCATTGACAGCACTTGCCAAGGGCGGATATTTCAATGGATCCCTCTGCCACCGTCTGACCACTCAAGGGCTTTATGTATTGCAGTGCGGAGACCCGACAGCGACTGGCACAGGAGGCCCCGGTTTCACCTATCAAGATGAGAACCTGCCCGCACAGGTTGCCAATAATTACCCGGCAGGGTCGGTTGCTATGGCTAACTCTGGTCCATCGACAAACGGAAGCCAGTTCTTCCTGGTATATGCCAACACCACACTTGGAGCGAGTTACACCATATGGGGAAAGATCACCTCTGGCTTAGATATCGTCAAAGCAATTGCTAAGGCTGGGGTTAAGGGCGGAGGCGCCGATGGAGCTCCCGCAAAGACCGTCGCCATTGAGAAGGTGATTGTTAGTTAAATACCAGTTGTTTTAGATGGCGACCTAGTTGGTATTAACAATTTTAAAGGCTTCCGCGATTCTGCCTTTGGCGAAGCCTGCTGCCTCGCCATTTCGTTCTCCCCATGAGCGGACCATATTCTCCATTTCGGAGTTGTGTGCGGTTTGCGAAACATGTGAGTGGAGAGCCGCCATCTTGAGATGGAAGAAGTCGGTGATATCGACGAAGTGATCTGGATTGGCATGTGCGCTCACCCAGACTTCTTTTACTCGACAGGTCGTCAATCCTTCTTTCAGCATCTCTGGAAATGCAAAAGGATTACGCGCATCTGGATATACCGCTTGTATTGCCGCTTCACCCGCTGCTAAGTGATCGGGATGGCTCGCTCCGATTCTTTCCCAGTTACGCTCTGGACTTTGAATCACCATGCGGTCTGGTTGGGCAATGCGAATTGCGCGAACAATATCTTTACGAAGTCCTAGAGTGGGTTCGAGTGAGCCGTCGCGATAATTGAGGAAGGTAATGTCGGTAACTCCAATGGCAGCGCCCGCGGCCCGTTGTTCCTTCTGCCTTATTGCAGGCATCTCTTCGACGGGAATTCCCGATTCTTCTCCGCCCTGATCGCCATTGGTGCAGATGCAATAGGAAACATGTATGCCTTGCTCAATCCAGGAAGCAATAGTTCCGGAGGCACCGAAATCGGAATCATCTGGGTGAGCGCTGACGACCAATACTCGCTTGATCTCGCTATCTTCCAACGGCTGCATGCGTGCTCCTTAGTTTGAAACAAAAATCGGATCGTCAAAGACTAACGGGAAGCCTAATAGACTTCCTCCCATGATGACGCCTGATTCCTTGCTAGATGGGCTCAATCCGCAACAAAAGGCTGCAGTTATTCACGAAGGCGGCCCGTTACTGGTCGTCGCCGGCGCAGGATCGGGAAAAACGCGAGTCCTGACGCGTCGAATTGCATATTTGATGAAGAAGCGGCAGATAAATCCTTATGAAATTCTGGCAATAACCTTTACAAATAAAGCAGCTGGGGAGATGAAGGATCGTGTTACCGGACTAGTGGGCCAAGTTGCACGTTCCATGTGGGTCTCAACCTTCCACTCAGCCTGTGTGCGCTTGCTCCGTCAGGAGGCGTTACGTCTGGGCTATACCAACTCATTTAGCATTTACGACCAAGCAGATAGTCTCAAATTGATCTCCCTCGTAACCAAAGATCTTAATCTTGATTCAAAGCGATATCCCGCTCGGCAATTTCAATCAATTATTTCGAACGCCAAGAATGAATTGCAAGGACCTGACGAATTTGCCTCTATGACAAAGAATCAATTTGAACAGGTAGTCGCGGAGGTTTACGCGATCTACCAGCGCCGACTTCAACAGGCCAATGCCATGGATTTCGACGATCTCATTCTCAAAACTGTAGAGGTACTTCAACGCTTTCCCGAGAGTCGAGCCCGCTTCCGCTCTCGATTTAAGCACGTATTGGTTGATGAGTATCAAGACACCAATCATGCCCAGTACGTACTGATTCGTGAAATAGTTGGAAGCGATACCGAAGGCATGCCACCTGCCGAACTTTGTGTAGTCGGAGATGCGGATCAGTCGATTTACGGCTTCCGTGGCGCGACTATCCGAAATATCCTTCAATTTGAGTTGGATTTCCCAAATGCAACGACGGTCTTGTTGGAGCAGAATTACCGATCTACTCAGAATATTCTCAATGCCGCCAACGCTGTGATCACTCAGAACGAGAGTCGGAAAGAGAAGAGTCTCTGGTCCGAGGCAGGCTCTGGAGCCCCTCTCGTCGGGTATGTCGCAGAGGACGAACACGATGAAGCAGAATTCATTAAAAGTGAGATCCGCAAACTTCAAGATGGAGGCCTTTCGCAACCTGGAAACACGGCAGTCTTTTACAGAACCAACGCCCAATCCCGTGTGTTTGAAGAAGTTTTTATGCGCGCTGCACTCCCATACAAAGTTGTCGGAGGCGTCCGATTTTACGAGCGGAAAGAAGTCAAGGATCTTCTCGCCTATTTACGGGTTCTCTCCAATCCGCACGATGAAGTATCACTTCGTCGAATTATTAATGTTCCAAAGCGCGGAATTGGATACCGTGCCCTGGAATATGTTGAGAGTTACTCCAACATCCGTCATATTTCCTTCTGGCAAAGTCTTCATCGATCTTCCGATATTGAAGAGTTGCCTGCAAGGGCGGCCAGTTCGATTCAACAATTTGTTTCCATGATTGACGCGCTGCAGGTTCTGGTTGAGGCAAAAGTGCGACCGTCGGTAATTATCGAGGCTATTCTCGAGCAGTCTGGACTTCTCGCCGAGCTCTCATCGAGCAGCGACCCTCAAGATGAAGTACGAGTGGAAAACCTCCAGGAATTGGTCGCGGCCTCTATGGAATATGAGGAACGACCTTTTGAGGAACTTGGCGAGGATGAGGAAATATCACTCGCAGGCTTTCTTGAGCAGGTATCCCTTGTTGCCGACGCGGATGAAATTCCCGAAGGTGAAGATCATGGCGGAGTCGTAACTTTGATGACACTTCATACTGCGAAGGGACTTGAATTCCCAACAGTCTTTCTCACCGGTCTGGAGGATGGAATCTTTCCGCACTCTCGGACACTTGGTGAGAAGAGTGAAATTGAAGAGGAGCGACGCCTGGCATACGTTGGACTCACACGTGCGCAGCAGCGTCTTTACTTAACGCGAGCTCAATCGAGATCATCGTGGGGAGCTCCGAGTTATAACCCACCATCAAGGTTTTTAGAAGAGATACCCGAGAGTGTGATCGAGTGGCGGAATAAAGGCATTTCCCCCTCCGTCGCGCGACGCAGGGACCTCACCGTCCCACCCGCGCGACCCACTGGGAAAGTAGCATCTCCAATTGAGCTGAATGTAGGGGATCGTGTGTCCCATGACACATTCGGACTCGGTAAGGTCATTTCGCTGGCAGGGGACGGGAACAATGCAGCGGCAACCGTTGACTTTGGCTCTGCTGGCGAGAAGAGATTGCTCCTGCGTTATGCGCCGGTTGAGAAGCTCTAGGATTACTCCCGTTCGCACGTACCTCAATCTGGGAAACGGAGTTTCACGTGGATCTCTTTGAATATCAAGCTCGAGATCTTTTCGAAAAGCACGGTCTCCCTGTTTTAGCAGGTGCCGTCGCAACAACTCCCGACGAAGCAGAGGCTGCAGCTAAGGCCATTGGCGGCAAGGTGGTAGTTAAAGCTCAAGTTAAGGTAGGTGGACGAGGAAAGGCGGGCGGCGTCAAGCTTGCAGAGAACCCAGCGGATGCGCGTGAAAAAGCTGCGGCAATTCTGGGAATGGATATTAAGGGCCACATCGTTGGAAAAGTGATGATCGCCCAAGCTGCTCCGATCGAAGCTGAGTATTACTTAGCCATCTTGTTGGATCGATCAAATCGAACCTTCTTGATTATGGCATCGGTTGCGGGGGGAATGGATATCGAAGCAGTCGCGCACAATACCCCAGAGAAATTGCTCAAAGTTCCGGTAAATACCATTGAAGGATTATCAAAGTCGGCTGCGTTACAGATCATTCAAGATGCTGATTTTCCCACCGACATCGCGGAGCAGGCTGCTGATGCACTTTTATTGCTCTGGGGTGTATTCACCTCCGAGGATGCGACGCTCGTTGAAGTCAATCCACTCGTTAAAACATCTGATGGTCGGATCGTGGCACTTGATGGCAAGGTCACTCTTGATGACAATGCCGACTTCCGCCATCCAGATCACGTAGCACTTATTGATCGATCGGCGACTAACGCACTTGAAGAAGAGGCAAAAGCTAAGGGGCTCAACTACGTAAAACTCAATGGCGAGGTTGGAATCATTGGAAATGGCGCCGGTCTAGTTATGAGCACACTCGATGTAGTCGCTTATGCGGGCGAGAAATTCGGCGGAGTAAGACCAGCAAACTTCCTAGACATTGGAGGAGGAGCCTCTGCTCAAATTATGGCAGATGGGCTTTCAATAATTCTGGGCGACGTCGATGTCAGAAGCGTTTTTGTTAATGTCTTCGGTGGCATCACCGCCTGCGACGAAGTAGCCAACGGGATTGTCCAAGCACTTCAGATTCTCGGCAATCGCGCGACCAAGCCAATCGTGGTCCGCTTAGATGGAAATAATGTCATTGAGGGACGGCGGATTTTGAAGGAGGCGGCCCACCCGCTCATAGAACAACAGGACACTATGGATGGCGCGGCAGCTCGCGCTGCAGAATTGGCGGCAAAATAATGTCAATCTTCATTGATAAGGAAAGTCGCGTCATTGTCCAAGGTATGACCGGGTCTGAGGGAACCAAGCACACTCGGCGTATGTTGGCTTCTGGAACAAATGTTGTTGGCGGCGTGACACCTGGCAAGGGCGGGATGATCGTTGACATCGACGGACACCTTCTGCCGGTCTATAACACTGTTAAAGAGGCGGTAGTCGGCACATTGGCAAATACTTCAGTAGTTTTCGTGCCACCGCGTTTTGCTAAAGCGGCGGTTATCGATGCCATTGATGCAGCAATGCCATTGGTCGTTGTAATTACAGAAGGACCCTGACATACCAGATGATGTTCGAACTCAACGACATTGGAATTAGCACGGGAGTAGGCATCGGCGGAGATCCTGTTATTGGGACAACTCACATCGATTGCCTCCGCGCCTTCCAAGATGACCCAGAGACTGAAGCGATCGTCATGATTGGTGAGATTGGTGGCGATGCGGAAGAGCGAGCCGCATTATTTATCAGTGAATACGTAACAAAGCCGGTTGTTGGTTATGTCGCAGGGTTTACGGCGCCAGAAGGTAAAACCATGGGTCATGCTGGAGCGATTGTTTCTGGATCATCGGGAACTGCGCAGGGTAAGAAAGATGCACTTGAAGCCGCTGGTGTTCGTGTTGGCAAGACTCCAAGTGAAACCGCGCGCCTCATGCGTGCAATATTGAAGCGATAGAGCCAATGTACCGACGCGTCCTGTGGGTTTCGTTGACACAGGTACTGCGGAGCGTCGCATTAGTTTTACTACCTACAGCTTTTATCGCACTCATCGGTTGGGCAACGGCGGGCAGCAGTAATGGGAATACCAGCGAACCTATGAGAGTTGCGGTGTGGATCTGGCTCGGCGCACACCATATCCCTTTCAATCTCGTCCTTCCACCGGCAGGTCAAATTGGCTTTCTCTCTTACCTGCCGATAGGCGCACTTCTCCTCCCGTTCATCGCGATTAGAAGCAGTTTTTTTCGTGCTAAAGATCTGCTCAATCAAGAGGAAAATTCAATCCGTCTTGTCAGGTTTTTTATAGTCATTCTCTACTCTTCAACTGCAACCTTATTGGCGTGGGGAACAGGCACATCTGCTGTCCGACCGGTTCTGTACTGGGCACCTATCTCAACTATTCCCCTTGTACTACTGGCCACAGCCTCTTTACCGAGGATCAAAGAGATGAATTCCTATTTTCCCCTTCGGCTGGCATCTCAAATTCTTGCAATGGCATTAGGAATCTCTTCCATCGTTCTTGGTGTCTCTCTCGCGCTTAACCTCCGAACAGTTGAAAACTTGGTTGTCGTTCTGCAACCGGGCTGGTTAGGTGGCGCATTGCTCTTCCTTCTCAACATCCTCTATCTGCCAAACGCGATAGTTGCGACTCTGTCGTATTTGGTTGGGCCGGGTTTTGCGCTGGGAGCAGGCACCCTTCTCTCTCCTCTCACCTACCGAATTTCAGAAATTCCAGCACTTCCTCTCCTTGGCGCCCTTCCGACCGGGAGGCATCCTTCAGTACTTTTCTCAACGGTTGCGTTTGGAGCAGTCGGAGTCGTTCTGTATCTGCAGACTCGAAAGGAGAGTTTGCACGCACTTACAAAAAGTTACCTATTTATCGTTGCTGCAGTAGCGTTCTTAGCTTTTTTGGCCAGCGGCTCTCTGCTGACGGGGGCGATGGGCACCGTCGGCGTCTCCACCTGGCAGGTTGCTTCTGCCATAAGCGCGGAACTCGGGTTCGGCATCTTTTTGGGATGGGGGATTCCAACATTCCGTGATTTCATCATAGGGCGTCGGGCGGGTAGGCAATGAAGAAAAGCATTGTCATTCTTGCCTCCGGCGCTGGTTCTCTAGCGCAAGCGATAATAGATGCGGCTGCAAGTGGCCGACTTGATGTTGAGATCCTTGAGGTGATTTCTGATCAACCCCATGCCCTGGTGCTCGAGCGGGCAGCGCGAGGGGGCATCAAAACCTTCCTTCACCCCATGCGGACCAATCGAACTGAGTGGGACTTCGACCTGATTCGACACGTCGCGGCGCTTCAACCCGATCTTGTCGTCAGTGTGGGTTTCATGAGAATTCTTTCACCGGATTTTGTTTCGCGATTTAGAGTGATTAATTCTCATCCAGCACTACTACCCAAATTTCCAGGAGCGCATCCGGTTCGCGACACGCTATTGGCGGGTGCGCATGTGACAGGAGCAACAGTCCACTGGGTGGATTCGGGTGTTGATACCGGGAAAATTATTGCGCAGAGGGAAGTGGAGGTTCTTCCGCGAGAGAGCGAAAGTTCTCTTCATGAGCGCATTAGGATTGTCGAGCGAAGTCTCATCGTTGAAACCCTTAGAGCCCTTCTACCAACTTTGGAGAGCGACCATGCCTGATCGAAAAATGATCCGTCGTGCCCTGGTGAGCGTTTACGACAAGACTGGCCTTGTCGAACTTGGCACCGCGCTAGCCAGAGCGAATGTAGAGATCCTTTCTACCGGAAGTACGGCAAAGACCCTGCGGGACGCCGGTATCCCCGTAATTGAAGTGAGCGATTACACCGGCTTTCCAGAGATTATGGGTGGAAGGGTGAAAACGCTCCATCCCCGTATCCACTCTGGAATCTTGGCCGATCAATCCAATCCAGAACATTTGGCGCAGATTGCTAAACATGGCATCGCTCCGTTTGATCTTGTCGTTGTCAATCTCTATCCCTTTGCTCAGACAATTGCTTCGGGTGCAAATTTTGCAGAGTGCATTGAGCAGATAGATATCGGTGGTCCATCCATGCTTCGCGGTGCGGCGAAAAATCATGGATCTGTTGCTGTTATTTGCTCTCCAGTTCAGTACGGCGTACTTCGTAGCGCGTTAGATTCTGGTGGTTTTACGGCCAAGGAACGGCGAGATCTTGCAATTCATGTTTTTCGCACGACCGCTGAATATGATCTAGCTATTGCGAATTGGCTCGGAACTACCGGCAACGAATTGCCGGAATGGTTTGGGCAGATTTGGGAGCAGAAGAGTGGACTTCGCTACGGGGAGAACCCTCACCAAGCTGCGGCAATCTACTCAAACAGTGGCTCGCCCTCTAGCCTCGTCGGTGCTATTCAATTACACGGCAAAGAAATGTCATTTAATAATTTCACAGACGCTGACGCAGCATGGCGAGCGGCTCACGATCATTCGCAACCCTGCGTTGCGATAATCAAGCACGCCAACCCTTGTGGGATAGCAGTAGGTGCGAATATTGCGCAAGCTCATCGATTGGCCCACGAGTGTGATCCTATTTCTGCATTTGGTGGGGTTGTTGCCGCGAATCGCGAAGTGGATCTGGAAATGGCGGAGGCCCTTTCCCAGATATTTACAGAAGTGGTGATTGCCCCGAGTTATGCAATTGAGGCGGTGGAGCTTCTGAGTAAGAAACCGTCCATACGTATCCTGCGATGTGATGCTACGGAAATTTTCCCTCTGGAACTCCGACCTGTATCTGGTGGAATGCTGGTACAGCAGACGGATCTCATTGATGCGTCAGGAGATGACCTTAAGAACTGGAGGCAGGTTTCCGGCTCTCTTCTCTCATCAGAATTGATGGAGGATCTCAATTTTGCCTGGCGGGCCGTCCGCGCAGTTAAGAGCAACGCGATTTTGCTGGCGAGAGCTGGAGCCTCAGTAGGAATTGGAATGGGTCAAGTTAACCGAGTCGATTCAGCGAGACTAGCAGTGGCGCGCGGCGGGGATCGAGTCGCAGGTTCGGTGGCAGCAAGCGACGCTTTCTTCCCCTTCGCTGACGGACTTGAGATATTGCTGGATGCAGGAGTCGTTGCAGTAGTGCAACCTGGTGGAAGCGTTCGTGACGAAGAAGTTATCGAAGCGGCAAAGAAGAGAAATATCGCAATGTTTTTCACGGGTGTGCGCCATTTCTCTCACGCCTGATCTCACCAACGGTCGAGGAAGAATCGAGAGAAGAATAGGATGGTGCTCATGAGTGCTCAGATACTGGATGGGAAGGCTCTTGCCGGCAAGATCAAAAGTGAGTTGGCAAAGGAAGTTTTCGAACTTAAGGCACGAGGTAAATCTCCTGGCCTTGGAACGGTTCTCGTTGGAGATGACCCCGGTTCGCACTCTTATGTATCCGGCAAACACCGTGATTGCCACGAGGTAGGAATCAACTCAATCCGTGTCGATCTCCCTGAGTCGGCGACAGAGAGAGATATCCTCGCCGCAGTTAAGGAGCTCAATGACTCAAAAGAGTGCACGGGTTACATCGTTCAGTTGCCCCTGCCACGTGGAATAAATTCTCAGAAAGTCTTGGAGTCGATTGATCCAGATAAAGACGCTGATGGATTGCATCCGCTCAATCTCGGTCGACTTGTAAGTGGCGCGGATGCACCGCTTCCTTGTACGCCTCGTGGAATTGTGGAGCTACTGCGTCATTACGGAGTGAACCTTGATGGCGCGGAAGTGACGGTGATTGGGCGCGGTCTAACAGTTGGACGCCCCCTCGGCTTGTTACTGACGCGCAAGAGTGAGAACTCAACCGTGACGCTTACTCATACCGGTACGAAGGATCTACTCCGCCATACAAAGAGTGCAGATGTCGTTGTTGCGGCTATTGGCAGAGCTCACTTCCTGACTGCGGAGATGATCAAGTCGGGCGCTGCAATTATCGATGTTGGTATTTCTCGTACAGAGGCTGGACTTCTTGGTGATGTTCACCCTGGTGTTATGGAAATTGCTGGATATGTGGCCCCGATGCCAGGTGGCGTGGGCCCCATGACCCGAGCGATGCTCCTCAAAAATGTCGTGGAAGCATGTCGCTAACTCCCCGTCTACTATCTTTTTCTGGCTATTCGTTTGTACTGTTTGGAGTTGCACTTGGAATCCTGGGCGCCGTCCAGGGTGGGTCGATACTGATCGCCATCGGTACCGCAGGGGTGAGCCTTTCTACCCCTCGCGCGAGCAAAGTCGGTCGTTACCTACCCCTTGCGATAGCGGTAGCCCTACTTGCCCTGGCAGTGGCACTGCCCCGTGGGCGGTAGAGTTATCTTGATGTCAAGAGAGTTTTCCGGAGCATAACGTCGGAGGAGACGAAGATGGGTAAGAAAGTAAGCGTCATAGGTGCTGGTTTCTACGGGTCAACAACCGCTCTGCGATTAGCGCAGTACAACATTTTTGATACTGTCGTTTTAACAGACATTGTCGAGGGCAAGCCAGAAGGCCTTGCCCTCGACATCAATCAATCTCGTTCAATTGAGGGCTACGAGACGGAAGTCATTGGAGCGACGACGACTGCAGAAGGTGCTGGCTACGAGGTCACCACCAACTCAGATGTGGTCGTGATTACAGCGGGTCTACCTCGCAAGCCGGGGATGAGCCGAATGGATTTGATCGGCGTCAACGCAGGCATTGTTCGCGGGGTTGCCGAGAACATCGCTAAGCACAGTCCCAATGCAGTGGTCATTGTTGTTTCCAATCCGTTGGACGAGATGACCGCACTTGCGCAGATAGCAACTGGATTTCCAAAGAATCGGGTAATGGGTCAGGCGGGAATGCTCGACACCGCTCGCTTCACCAATTTCGTCGCAGAGAAACTCAATGTCCCTGTTGGTTCGGTTAAGACTCTCACTCTTGGTTCGCATGGTGACACCATGGTTCCTGTTCCAAGTCGTTGCACCGTTGGTGGGGTTCCATTGACAGAGAAATTATCAGTGGAGGAAATTGAAGATCTCGTGACGCGGACCCGCAATGGCGGCGCAGAAATTGTTGCACTCCTTAAAACTGGTTCTGCTTATTACGCACCATCTGCTGCTGCGGCCCGCATGGCCAAGGCAGTGATTGAAGATTCCGGTGCCGTGATGCCTGTGTGTGCCTGGGTGGATGGGGAGTATGGCATCTCCGGCGTCTACCTCGGAGTTGAAGCCGAAATTGGAATTGCAGGAATCCGCAAGGTCGTAGAGACCAAACTTTCAGATACTGAATTGGCTGCTCTCAAAGGTGCCGCCGAAGCAGTCCGTGCCAAACAAGCAGATGTGCAGAGCCTTTAAATCCATCGACGAAGTGAGAGCAGAATAGAAATGAAGAAAATTAAGGTTGTCGGAACAGTTGTAGAACTCGATGGCGATGAAATGACTCGAATCATCTGGCAGTTCATTAAAGATCAATTGATCCTTCCTTATCTTGATATAAACCTTGAGTATTACGATCTCGGAATCGAGCACCGTGATGCGACAAATGACCAGGTGACAATTGATTCTGCTCGTGCAATCCAGAAGCACGGAGTAGGCGTCAAATGTGCGACCATTACTCCTGATGAGGCCCGCGTCAAAGAGTTCGGCCTCAAGCAGATGTGGAAATCTCCCAACGGGACAATCCGAAATATCTTAGGCGGTGTAATTTTCCGCGAACCGATAATCATCAGCAATGTCCCACGTCTCGTTCCTCAGTGGACAAAGCCAATTGTCATTGGGCGCCATGCTTATGGAGACCAGTACAAGGCAACGGATTTCTTGGTGCCTGGCGCGGGCAAATTGACGATGACCTTCACGCCTGAAGACGGCTCAAACCCTGTGGAGTATGAAGTCTTTAAATTCGATAGTTCAGGTGTGGCAATGGGTATGTACAACGTCGATGATTCGATCCGCGATTTCGCGCGTGCATCCTTGAATTATGGTTTGAAGCGTAACTATCCCGTATTCCTTTCAACGAAGAACACGATCCTGAAGGCTTACGACGGACGGTTTAAAGATCTCTTCCAAGAGATTTATGAGACCGAGTTTAAAACGGCCTTTGAGAAGCAGGGAATCACCTACGAACACCGCCTCATCGACGACATGGTTGCGACCTCCCTCCGATGGGAAGGCGGATACGTGTGGGCCTGTAAGAACTACGATGGCGATGTTCAATCCGACACCATTGCACAGGGTTACGGATCTCTTGGTTTGATGACCAGTGTGCTGATGAGCCCAGATGGGAAGACGGTCGAGTCTGAAGCTGCGCACGGCACAGTTACTCGTCACTACCGCCAACACCAGCAAGGAAAGCCAACCTCGACCAATCCAATCGCATCCATATTTGCCTGGACACAGGGCCTGGCTCACCGCGCCATACTTGATAACACTCCAGAGTTGGCAAAGTTTGCGACCACACTTGAGCGCGTATGCATTGAGACTGTTGAGTCGGGCAAGATGACAAAAGACCTAGCGATCCTTATTTCGCCAGATGCCCCATGGCAGACCACGCAAGAGTTCTTGGCCTCGATTGATGAGAACCTCCAGAAGGCGATGGCTTAGTCCCTTTGTCTCTGAACCCGGCCTGCGGAGCTATTGCGCTCGTTGGGTCCGGCGAGTATCTGCCCGTGATGACCGCACTTGAAGGTGAACTACTTCAAGTTGCAGTTGCACGTGGCAGAAGTCCGCTCTTTCTTCAATTGCCGACCGCGGCAGGTGCAGAGAGCGAAGCTCGTCTTGCCCACTGGCACCAACTTGGTAAAGAGCAGGCTGATCGCTTGGGAGTCGAGAGTAGGTCGTTGCCGCTCTATAACCGTGGCGATGCGTTCAATGAAGAATTCCTGGAGATGATTGAGCAAGCAGGCTTGATTTATCTTTCCGGCGGTGATCCACAT
>JACPZY010000146.1 GCA_016195215.1 Actinomycetota bacterium
ACTGAGCAACCTTGCCCGAACCACCGTTTGCTGTGATGTAGGTGGCTGTTGCTGTTGCTGCAATTGTGTTGAGCAGTGCCGTGCCAAGTGAGCCGCCAATTTGCTGGCTGGTATTGAGCATTGCACTTCCGACTCCTGAATCGTGAGCACCGATTCCGTGAAGGGATGTAGTTGCCATTGGAATGAAGACAAGGGCTATACCAGTACTCATGATGATCAGCGCTGGTAAAACATGCGTGACATATGCGGTTTCCGGCGTGATGCGTGAGAGAAGGAGCAGTCCGATTGCGGATTGAATCAAGCCCCAGAGCATCAACGGCTTAGGCCCCATCGTTGGAAGCAATTTCGCCACAATACCTGCGAAGACCATGATGCCGATTGAGAACGGCAAGAAGGCAAAGCCGGTGCGAAGCGGCGTGTATCCCAAAATTACTTGGAGGTAAAGACCAAGGAATAAGAACATCGAGAAGAGGCCAGCTGCAACGAATAGCGATCCGATATACGAACCTGCGCGGTTACGTTCAGCGAGGATCCGCATGGGCAGAAGTGGATTCTTGACTCGTATTTCGATACCGATAAAGACCGTGAGGAAGAGTGCGGCAAGAGTGAAGAACAAGAAAGTACTTCCATCTGTCCACCCATCTTTCGCGGCCAAGGTGAATGCGTAGACGAGTGAGAACAATCCGGCAGTTGCAGTAAGCACACCGGGGATGTCGTAACTACGATCACCAAGGGCCTTGGATTCCTTAATCATTGGGCCTGCCAGGAGGGCTGCGAAGATGGCGATTGGGACGTTGACTCCTAGGGTCCAGCGCCAGTTGGCGTACTCGGTAAGAACTCCGCCGAGGATGAGGCCGATGGCTGCGCCTCCACCGGAGATCGCACCGTAGACACCGAATGCCTTAGCGCGCTCTTTTGGAACGGTGAATGTCACGTTAAGAAGTGAGAGTGCCGCAGGCGTGAGAAGTGCACCGAAGGCGCCTTGCAATCCGCGGGCTGAGAAGAGAAGGAATTGGGTGGATGCAATTCCACCGAGGGCTGAAGCACTAGCGAAACCGAGCAATCCAATGATGAAGCTCCGCTTACGCCCTACGTAGTCAGCGATTCGGCCACCTAAGAGAAGAAGGGAGCCGAAAGCAAGTGTGTATGAAGTGATAATCCATTGCTGATTGGCATTTGTGATGCCTAGGTCGATCTTTGCACTTGGAATTGCGATGTTAACGATTGAGGAATCAAGAATGACCATTAACTGGGCGATTGCGATGACAAAGAGTGCTCTCCATCTTTTTGGGTCCAAGCCATCTTCTATTTTTGTATCTTGTTCTACTTTAAGCACGCGTTCTCTCCTTGCGAGTGTTTGATGGTGGGAATAATGACGTCGTCAACCAAGTGCTCAATAAACTTTCGATTGACACTCTGGTGTGATATGAAAATACGGAAACTGATTACTGCCGGAACAATTTCCAGGATGATCTCCGTCTTTGCTGCATCCGAAATTTCACCACGGGCAATTGCTCGCTCGAAAATCGCTGCATAAGTGCTGCCGGCGTAATCGGAGAGCGAAGAAGTCAGAACTGCCCCGAGTTCACCATCGGTGCGGGCGGCGGTCATGAGTCCCCGGATGAATTGGCCATCCGTGCTCTTCATCGATTTGGCTTTCTCAGAAATTACTTCGATCAGGTCCCCGCGAAGTGAGCCGATATCAACTGTCGGGCACTTACATAAGGCGTAATGTTGGACGGCGTTGACCATCAGTTCAGCCTTGTTCTTCCAGCGTCGATAGATGGTGGCTTTACTGACACGGGCTCGCAAAGCCACCGCTTCCATTGTGATCTGCTCGTAGCCAACTTCTCCTAGGAGCTCAATGGCCGCCTTTTCAATGGCGGTATCCCGGGAGTGGTCGCGCGGGCGGCCAATAAATGAGGTAATACTCATTTTCTATGCCCCTTTCGACTTCCGAAACGGAACCGTACCGTATCGGAAGTGGGGAAGCAAATCTGCTGGTCTCGCCTGAGGGAAACGCAGCTCTAGCGAGGGCCGCCAAGAGGGCAGATGAGTTGATTGAACGTCGCTAAAGGGTGACTCAACGCCAATATGTCCGCGAGAAGTTGGCGCCACACCATGATTTACGGAATTTTAAGTCAGGTCAGGAGGAACTCGACCTTTGGTTCTTTGAATCGACTCTGAAAACAGGCGATCGTGATTATGGACGTACCTATATCTGGTATGACGGAGCGAATCAAGTTCTCGCTTTTTTCACTCTTTCCGCGTATGTAATCAATTCAAAAGAGTTACCTCCAAAACAGGCACGAGGTCAACAAAGAATCATTCCAGCAATCTTGCTTGGCAAGTTCGCCCTCGACCAGTCGCTGCAGCGAAAAGGATTCGGAGAAGTACTCCTGGCAGATGCTGTAAGGGAAGCGGTCAAGGCATCCGAAATCTCGTCGGTCAATGAGATCATCTTTGCCAATCCTCCCTATCCCGTAACATGAGTCCATGAGCACGATGAAGCCCCGGTCAGGTCTTGTCACAGATGGAATGGAGCGCGCGCCAGCGCGCGGAATGCTCCGCGCGGTGGGCATGGGGGATGACGATTGGGTCAAGCCGCAGATCGGCATCGTCTCTTCATGGAATGAAATTACCCCCTGCAATTTATCTCTTGATCGTCTGGCAAAGGCCTCGCGCCAAGGTGTCATCGATGCCGGTGGATTCCCCATGCAATTTGGAACCATTTCGGTCTCTGATGGAATTTCGATGGGGCACGAGGGCATGCACTTCTCGCTCGTTTCGCGCGAAGTGATCGCCGACTCCGTTGAAACCGTTATGCAGGCAGAGCGCCTTGATGGCATGGTGACTTTCGCTGGGTGCGATAAATCATTGCCAGGAATGATGATGGCTGCGGCACGAATAGATGTTGCAAGTGTCTTTGTTTATGCGGGCTCAACATTGCCGGGACAAGTTGATGGCAAAGATGTCACCATCATCGATGCTTTCGAAGCAGTTGGTGCATGTGCACGCGGATTGATAACTCAAGGCCAGTTGGACAAGATCGAACGTGCGATCTGCCCGGGTGAGGGTGCCTGTGGCGGTATGTACACCGCAAACACAATGGCAACTGTCGGTGAAGCAATCGGACTTTCGCTTCCAGGTTCAGCTGCACCTCCAGCTGTTGATCGCCGACGCGATGCATACTCCGTAAAGGCGGGTGCCGCTGTTGTCGAATTGATCCGCCAAGGAATTACTACCCGCGACATTCTTACAAAGCCGGCATTTGAAAATGCAATTACTGCCGTAATGGCACTGGGTGGATCAACAAATGCAGTTCTGCATTTACTTGCGATTGCTCACGAAGCAGATGTTGATCTATCGCTCGAGGATTTCCACCGCATTGGCTCAAAGGTGCCACTGCTCGGAGACCTTAAGCCATTTGGTCGCTTTGTCATGAGTGACATGGACAAAGTTGGTGGCGTACCCGTTGTGCTTAAAGCACTGCTAGATGCTGGTTTATTGCATGGCGATGTTCTGACGGTGACCGGGAAAACAATGGCCGAGAACTTGGCTGAGATCGCACCACCAGATCCCGATGGGGAGATCTTGCGTGCGACATCAAACCCGATGGCATTAGGCGGGGGACTTACGATTCTTCATGGATCACTAGCACCAGAGGGTGCCGTTACCAAAACAGCGGGAGTTGGTGTAGATATTTTCGAAGGTCCAGCCCGTGTATTTGAGCGGGAGCAACAAGCGATGACCGCTCTTGAAAATGGAATGATCAATGCCGGCGATGTTGTTGTCATCCGTTATGAAGGTCCAAAGGGTGGACCAGGAATGCGTGAGATGTTGATGATTACTGGCGCTATTAAAGGCGCAGGATTGGGCAAATCAGTACTGCTTCTCACCGATGGAAGATTCTCTGGCGGAACCACTGGTCTCTGCGTCGGACATGTTGCACCGGAAGCTTCTCTCGGTGGTCCGATCGCTTTCGTCCGCGAGGGCGATCAGATTCGTATCAACACAATTGAGCGGAGACTAGACCTGCTTGTCGAGGAAGAAGAGTTGGCTCAGCGACGACTCAACTTCGCACCAGTGCCGCACAAATACACGCGGGGCGTTCTTGCTAAGTACTCAAAGTTGGTCGGATCTGCCAGTAAAGGCGCGGTCTGCGACTAAATAAAGTGTCCTACCTCATGTCCAGATGGTGAGATCACAATCTCAAAGGATTGACGCTTTATTGCTCTCGTTAGAGAATACGTCAATGAAGAGATCGGTAGTGATTGAAAAGCGCGCGATCTAGCAGAATCAGATCCCGCGCTACCCTCAGTTATCACTGAGGGTTTTTGCATTTAGTAAGCCGTTTTTCCCATTGAAAAGCGGAATAGAAAATGGAGAAGGAAGGGAGTGGGCAGATGAGCAGAGAGATGACCGGGGCGGCCAGTTTGGTGAAATCTTTAGAGGCTGCAGGCGTGGACGTCATGTTCGGAATTCCTGGCGGCGCCGTGCTCCCTGTCTACGACCCGATCTTCGATTCAAAGATCCGCCACATTCTCGTCCGCCATGAGCAGGGCGCGGGTCATGCGGCCACCGGTTACGCCCAAGCAACCGGGCGGGTCGGGACATGTATCGCGACTTCGGGTCCGGGGGCAACCAACTTGGTCACTCCGATTGCCGATGCCGCAATGGACTCAGTTCCAATTGTGGCCATCACCGGCCAGGTTCCGTCCGCTGCTATCGGAACTGACGCCTTCCAAGAGGCCGATATCCGTGGCATTACGATGCCGATCACCAAGCACAATTTCTTGATCACCAACCCAGCAGATATTCCGCGAGCGATCGCTGAGGCTTTTCATATTGCAAGTACTGGCCGACCAGGACCGGTTCTCGTTGATATTGCAAAGGACGCCCTCCAGGCGATGACGACCTCTTCAGTTCGCGGGGTACAAGCCTCAAATCGAACCGGATGATGAGGCGATACGTGACGCAGTAACGCTCATCTCTCAATCGGCCCGGCCCGTTCTCTATGTCGGTGGTGGGATCATCAAGTCAAACGCCCACAAAGAGTTGATGCGCCTGGCCGAACTCACGGGCGCCCCCGTTGTCACCACTCTTATGGCGCGTGGTGCTTTTCCTGATAGCCACCATCTCCATCTTGGGATGCCAGGGATGCACGGCACGGTTGCGGCGGTAACTGCCCTTCAGAAGGCAGATCTTCTCATCACTCTGGGCGCTCGCTTTGATGATCGAGTCACCGGAAAACTTTCTTCATTTGCCGTAAATGCGAAGGTGATTCACGCTGATATTGATCCGGCCGAAATCGGCAAGAACCGCTACGTCGATGTTGCCGTGATTGGCGATCTTGCACACGCAATTAATGCCCTTATTCCGGCTCTTCAAAGAGAATTTAAGAAATCCAAACCAGATTTAATCGCATGGTGGAAGTTCCTGAGTTCATTGCGATCGACTTATCCAGTTGGTTATACGCATCCAGAAGATGGATCTGTTTCACCGCAGTACGTCATCGAGAGAATCGGCGTAATCTCCGGGCCAGATTCAATTTACGTTGCGGGAGTAGGTCAACATCAGATGTGGGCCTCTCAATTCGTAAAGTATGAGAAACCACGCTCCTGGTTGAACTCTGGCGGACTCGGGACAATGGGTTACGCCGTCCCGGCTGCAATGGGTGCAAAGGTTGGGATGCCAGGTACTACGGTCTGGGCCATTGACGGTGATGGATGTTTCCAGATGACCAACCAAGAATTGGTGACATGCGCTCTCAACAATATTCCTATCAAAGTAGCGATCATTAATAACGAAAGTCTGGGAATGGTTCGTCAGTGGCAGACGATGTTCTATGAGAGCCGCTATTCAAATACCTCATTGCACTCCAAGCGGATCCCTGATTTTGTGAAATTAGCGGACGCCATGGGATGTGCAGGTCTTCGATGCGAACGCACTGAAGATGTTGACGCGGTCATCAAGGAGGCGATGTCAATCAACGATCAACCAGTCGTTGTTGATTTCAGTGTCTTCCGTGATGCAATGGTCTGGCCAATGGTTGCGGCTGGAACATCTAACGATGAAATCATGATCGCTCGGGGCCTGGCCCCCGACTGGGATTCGCAGGAGTTGTGATGAGTCAACATACGCTTGCAGTTCTTGTGGAAAATAGTCCTGGTGTTCTGGCGCGCGTTGCTTCACTCTTTGCGCGCCGTGCCTACAACATCGATTCACTCGCGGTCGGTCCGACGGAGAATCCAGATATTTCGCGTATGACGATTGTCCTGAATCTTGAGGGACATGTGCTCGATCAGGTAATGGCGCAGGTCTATAAGTTAGTAAATGTCATCGCCGTTTCGGAGATGCCACCTACCGCAAGCGTCCATAGAGAATTGCTTCTAGTCAAAGTTGAATCAACGAAGAAGCAAGATGTATTTGCTGTCGTTGAGAGCTATGGCGCGAAGGTCGTCGACGAAGATGAGGGAGCAATAATGATAGAAGCAACAGGTGAGAGCGCTCATATCGAAGGCTTGTTGAGATCGCTCACTCCGCTGGGCATAAGGGAACTCGTCCAATCCGGCTTGGTGGCTCTCGAGCATGGCACCGCAGCTCTTTCTGACCGTACGCTTAGTGCACAAGGTATATCGACACTTCATGAAATTAGCACGCAAGCCGATTACCAGAACTAAAAACAGAGACCAAGAAAAGGGAGAACACCGTGGCAACGATGTATCACGATGAGGATGCAGACCTATCCATCATCCAGGGACGGAAGGTCGCCGTTATCGGCTATGGCTCGCAGGGCCATGCCCACGCATTGAGCCTTCGTGACAGTGGCGTTGATGTCCGCGTCGGTCTCGCGGAAGGTTCCAAGTCACGCGCAAAGGCTGAGGCCGAAGGTCTCCGTGTTCTATCTGTGGCTGATGCAGTTAAAGAAGCGAACGTCATCATGATCCTTGCACCAGACCCAGTACAGCGCCACATCTACAGAGATTCAATTGAGCCAAACCTCAAAGATGGCGACGCGATTTTCTTTGGTCACGGATTTAGCATCCGCTTCGGCTATATCAAGCCATCAGCAAATGTTGATGTCTGCATGGTCGCACCAAAGGGCCCAGGCCACCTTGTCCGCCGTGAGTTTTCAGCAGGGCGCGGCGTTCCCGTCATCGTTGCCGTTGAGCAGGATGCAACGGGAAATGCCTGGCCACTCACACTCGCCTATGCAAAGGCAATTGGTGGCCTTCGTGCTGGTGGGATTCTCACCACCTTTACTGAAGAGACCGAAACAGACCTCTTTGGCGAGCAGTCCGTTCTCTGTGGTGGAGCCTCGCAGTTGGTTCAGTACGGCTTTGAAGTCCTTACAGAGGCTGGGTATCAACCAGAGGTTGCTTACTTCGAATGTCTCCACGAACTCAAGTTGATTGTGGATTTGATGTACGAAGGTGGAATTGCCAAGATGCGCTGGTCAATCTCCGATACAGCCGAATATGGTGACTACGTGTCA
>JACPZY010000142.1 GCA_016195215.1 Actinomycetota bacterium
GAGTTCGCGACCTTCGACAGGCAGATCGCGCCATTGAGTTGCGCCAACTGCAAGCACCACCGCGTCATAGCGAGTTCGCAACTGCGCTCCGCTCAACTCTCTTCCGACATCAACACCTGGACGGAATCGAGTGCCTTCAGCCTCCATCTGGGCGATTCGACGATCGAGGATTGATTTCTCCATTTTGAATTCCGGGATTCCAAATCGGAGAAGTCCGCCAATTTTGGGTGCCCGCTCATAAACAGCAACAGTGTGTCCAGCACGAGTCAACTGCTGCGCCGCAGCAAGACCGGCAGGTCCAGACCCAATGACCGCGACGGTCTTGCCCGAGAGTCGATCAGGTGGAAGAGGTTGGACTCTGCCAGCCTCGAAAACTTCTTCAATTGTTCGAAGTTCTACCTGCTTAATTGTTACGGCAGTTGAATTAATTGCTATCACGCAGGCCGTTTCGCACGGTGCAGGGCAGAGTCTTCCGGTAAATTCTGGGAAATTATTTGTGGCGTGCAATCGTGCAATGGCTTCGGATTTGTCGCCGCGCCAGATGAGATCGTTCCATTCCGGAATTAAATTTCCAAGAGGACAGGCTTGATGGCAGAACGGAATTCCACAGTCCATACAACGTCCCGCCTGCCTCTGTAAATCGGCAAATGGCTGCGGTTCGTAGACTTCTTTCCAATCTCGAATACGTACATCCACTGGCCGTCGCGTAGGCAACTCTCGAGGCGTTGTTAGGAAACCCTTCGGATCAGCCATTTGCAACCTCCATTACGTACTTGTCGCTGGGGGCGCCTTCATCCAATGCTCTCTGCATCGCCGCAATTACCCGCGCGTAATCTCTTGGCATCACCATAGAAATCCGATGGAGTGACAACTCCCAATCTTCCAGCAATTCAAAGGCAACCTTCGAGCCAGTTTCTGAGAAGAAATTCGCAATCAATAGGTAGAGTAGATCCCGCTGCTCTTGGGGCACCGAGAGAATGTCCACCATCTCCGTGTTGACCAATGCGTGATCCAGGTCAAGAACGAAAGCCCTTCCGCCCGACATACCTGCTGCAAAATTGCGACCAGTTTTGCCTAATACGACGACCAATCCACCGGTCATGTACTCGCATCCATGATCACCAATTCCTTCAACGATAGCGGTAGCACCGGAATTTCTGACGCAGAAACGTTCACCCACGACGCCACGGATGAAGATCTCCCCAGAAGTTGCACCGTAGCCGATGACATTTCCGGCAATTACGTTCTCATGCGAAAGAAATTTGGCATCTGCACTTGGTGCGACAATCACGCGTCCACCCGAAATCCCTTTTGCAACGTAGTCATTCGAGTCACCGATCAAACGCAAAGTAAGTCCTTGCGGAATAAATGCTCCCAATGATTGGCCCGCGGATCCACGCAGGGTGATATCGATGCAATCGGTGGGAAGACCTTCGCTACCAAAGCGGCGGGTGATTTCCGCGCCGAGCATCGTACCAACGGTTCGGTTGACATTTCGAACAGGAAGTTCAATCCGCACTGGCTCTTGATGAAAGAGCGCCAATTGAGATAGCTCTATCAACTGATTGTCTAAAGCCGCCTCCAACCCATGGTCCTGGGTAATAGTTTGATGAAAAGGTCCGGCCCCTGCTGGACGCACGAGTAACGGTGAGAGATCAAGTCCGCTTGCCTTCCAATAATTGACTGCCTCCTGAGTTTCCAACATTTCAATATGGCCGACCGCTTCAGCAACAGTACGGAATCCAAGTTGAGCCAAATATTCACGCACTTCCTCTGCAATGTAATGGAAGAAGGTTTCGACAAATTCAGGCTTACCGGTGAAACGCTTCCGTAACTCTGGATTCTGTGTCGCAACACCTACAGGGCAGGTATCAAGATGACAGACCCTCATCATGATGCAGCCTGATACCACGAGTGGCGCCGTTGCAAAGCCAAACTCCTCTGCGCCTAAAAGAGCGGCGATCATGACGTCACGGCCAGTTTTCAATTGCCCATCCGTCTGGACAACGATTCGATCCCTCAGTCCATTGAGGAGAAGAGTCTGTTGAGTTTCCGCCAGTCCAAGTTCCCACGGAGCACCCGCATGCTTGAGCGAGGTGAGAGGTGAGGCTCCGGTGCCCCCATCGTGTCCGGAGATGAGAACAACATCGGCATGTGCCTTGCTCACTCCTGCAGCAACGGTGCCTACGCCCACTTCCGCAACCAACTTAACGTGAATGCGTGCGTTCTTATTTGCATTTTTCAGATCGTGAATCAGTTGGGCAAGATCCTCAATCGAATAAATATCGTGGTGAGGTGGCGGTGAAATAAGACCAACACCTGGGGTTGAGTACCTAACCTTTGCAATCCATGGATAGACCTTTCCACCAGGAAGTTGCCCTCCTTCGCCCGGCTTAGCGCCCTGAGCAATTTTAATTTGAATGTCATCTGCATTGACTAAATACTCACTTGTAACGCCAAATCGACCACTGGCAACTTGTTTGATGGCTGATCGCTTTGAATCACCGTTGGGCAGAGTGAGGTACCGTTCAGGATCCTCACCACCTTCACCGGTATTCGATTTTCCACCTAAACGGTTCATCGCGATGGCCATTGTTTCGTGCGCTTCTTGGGATATCGATCCATAAGACATCGCCCCAGTGGAAAATCTTCTTACAATCGCTTCGATTGGTTCGACTTCATCGATAGAAATAGGCGTACGCTCGCCATCTTTAAATTCGAATAGTCCTCTCAAGGTCATAAGTGCTTTACTCTGATCATCGACTTGCTGGCTGTAACGCTTGAAAACGTCGTACCTCTTATTGCGGGTCGAGTGCTGAAGTGTAAAGACCGTCTCAGGATTAAAGAGATGCGGTTCTCCTTCACGACGCCACTGGTACTCCCCGCCGATGGGGAGTCGCTTGGTTCCGGGAACTTCACCTCCGGGTGGGTATGCGATGTGATGCCGTGCAATTGTCTCTTCCGCAATAACATTGATACCGACTCCCCCGAGACGGGAGGTAGTTCCGGCGAAGTACTCGTCAACCATCTCTTGCGATAATCCGATTGCTTCAAATACTTGCGCGCCGGTGTAGGACGCAATGGTTGAGATACCCATCTTTGACATTACCTTCAAGACACCCTTACCCAGCGCCTTAATAAGGTTTCGAACAGCCTTCTCGGGGGTTATGCCGGTAATGACACCCTGTAGAACAAGATCCTCCGCGCTCTCCATCGCCAGGTACGGGTTTATTGCCGCAGCGCCGTACCCGACCAAGACTGCAGCATGATGAACTTCTAGGACATCTCCTGCTTCAACAATGAGTCCAACTTTGGTCCGTGTTTTTTCACGGATCAAATGGTGATGCACTGCCGCCGTTAGAAGTAAGGATGGAATTGGGGCATGATCGGCATCACCATCGCGATCAGATAAAACTATGAGGCGAGCACCGTCAGCAATTGCTTGAGAGACTTCCGCGCGAATTTCATCGAGTCTTCTCTGGAGGGAGGCTCCATCGCCCGCGATTGGGAATAATCCTCTAACAGTGTGAGCCATAAAACCTGGATGGTCCCCATCAGCATTAACGTGAATGATCTTTGCCAACTCATCATTATCGATCACTGGGAAGTCCAACTGGATTTGTCGACACGATGCAGGTCCTGGATCGAGCAGATTATGCTCTGGCCCAATGGCACCTGCGAGCGAGGTCACCAATTCTTCCCGAATCGCATCGAGCGGCGGATTGGTCACCTGCGCAAAAAGTTGAGAGATATAATCAAAAAGAAGGCGTGGTCTTTCAGATAGGGCGGCAATCGGCGAATCGGTGCCCATGGAGCCAAGTGGTTCTGCGCCATTTCGCGCCATCGGAGATATCAGGATGCGAAGTTCTTCCTCGGTGTAGCCGAAGGCGCGTTGGCGCCGTATAACCGATGAGTGCGGATAGACGATGTGCTCACGAGCAGGAAGGTCGACAAGTCGGACCATTCCGGCGTGTAGCCACTCACCATAGGGAGCGGAGTTCGCCAACTCATCCTTGATCTCTTCATCTTCAATAATCCGCCCTTCTTCGATGTCGACCAAGAACATCTTTCCTGGTTGCAGTCGACCCTTGCGAATAATCCGATCATCGGAGATATCAAGCACTCCTACCTCGCTGGCGAGGACAACAAGTCCATCATCTGTAACCCAGAAACGAGAGGGTCTCAAACCATTTCTATCAAGGACCGCCCCAACCTTGTTGCCATCAGTAAAAGTGACACAGGCTGGGCCGTCCCAAGCTTCCATCAATGAAGCGTGGAAGGCGTAGAACTCCTTCCGCTTTTCAGACATAGAGGCGTGGTTCTCCCACGCTTCTGGAATCATCATTAAAATTGAATGGGGAAGCGAACGACCCCCTAAATAAAGAAGTTCAAGCACTTCATCAAAAGATGCGGAGTCACTCCCGTGCATATCGACTATTGGAAAAATTCGCGAGATATCACCATTGAAAAGTTCGCTCGAGAGCAAAGCTTCGCGTGCTCGCATCCAGTTCCTGTTTCCTTTCACGGTGTTTATTTCACCGTTGTGTGCGATGAAACGGTACGGATGCGCCAACGGCCATGAAGGGAAGGTATTTGTAGAAAAACGCGAGTGCACAAGCGCTAAAGGCGACACGACTCGTTCATCTGAAAGATCTGGGAAAAAGACTTCTAATTGCCCCGTCGTCAACATTCCTTTGTAGACGATGGTCTGGGAAGAAAGAGAGGGGAAATATACTGCGAGTGCATGTTCGACTCTCTTTCGGAAGCAAAAAGCACGACGATCGAGATCTATCCCAGCCTCGCCCTCTTTGCCGGCAATAAAAAGTTGACGAAATACCGGCATAACAGAGAGCGCAGTCTTCCCGAGAGTAGATGAATCAATAGGAAGATTTCGCCAACCCAAAATTTTGATACCCTCTTCAGAGGCAATCCTTGCAAGATTATCTTGGATATCACTTTGGATATCGGCATCGTGAGAGATGAAAGCGATTCCAGCGGCATACGACCCGGACTTTGGAAGTTGAAAAGGAAGGACTTCACGGAAGAATTGGTCAGGAATTCGAATAAGTATCCCGGCGCCATCTCCGCTGTCGGGTTCTGCACCAGATGCACCTCGGTGTTCGAGATTTCGAAGTGCCGTTAGCGCCTTGACAACGATCTGATGGGTGGCAATTTTGTTGAGTGTTGCAACCATGGCAACACCGCACGCATCGTGTTCAAAGGACGGGTCGTACAGACCCTGCGCTTGAGGAATACCCACTGTACCTAGCATGAGATATCGCTCCTGTTGTCCGAAAGAAAGGGACAACAATGGCCCGAGAAGAACTCCTACACCGCCCTATGTTGCGCGCTATAAGGGGGGAATCCTACCAAGATAGAGAGAGGTCCAGGCGCCTTAAATACCACTCAGTTGGACCAAC